>NZ_VPAO01000021.1:0-67166 GCF_013419235.1 Acinetobacter sp. YH12098 | reverse complement strand
GTTAAAATGCTGTGCTGCTTTTCGCACAGACATTTCATCTCGAATCATAATTTCTATGACTTTGTCTTTAAAATCTTTTGAATATCCCATATCTCTATTGTTCTATAGTTTTTAGGATTTGGCTATATGTAAAATCAAAGGGACAGCACCCCATTCCTTTTTACCTTGTGGATGGCGAAGTGAATGATCAGACTTTTTCTACACAGGAACTTCGACAACTGTTTCATCGCGCAAGTTAATCTACCCAAGATCAAAAATCCCCATACAATGTGATGGGGATTTTTATTCTGAGCAATGCAATGATCTAAAAAGAAAATAGGCCTGTTAATGAAGTCCCTGCTCAATTCGATTAATCCGTGATTTGAAATGCTGAGATAGTAGATACAAAATTAAGCTCAAAACCAGCGTGAGTACCATCACGGCGATCAACACCCAACGTACAACAACTTCTACTACATTGGCTTGCTGAACTTGTTTTTCCACGCTTTGCGCCATCGGTGTCATGGTTTTATCAAATAGCTGATTTTGCATTGCCCAGAGCTGTTCAGGCTGAAAACCGTATTCACGGAATTTTGCTGGATTTTGTTGCTCAGTATTGATTAAGGATTGCACCAAGGGAATGGCTGTCGCACGATCTACAGGCTTATGCATCAAAGCAGCCTGTGCAAGTAAATAGGCTTGCACAGGTTTTGCTAATTGTGCATCTTCCATTTCGAAAGCCAGCTGGCTTTCCTGAATATTTTTTTCATAATGTACCAATTTTTGATCTGCTGCACGATCATCATGATTAAGGTCATATTGCACATAGGTTAAGCCTGACCAAAGCACAATAAACGATAAAATCCAGCCAACAAATTTCAATACAAAAGATTGGAATCGAATTCTAAAAAATTGAATTTTTTTTAGAAAACCAACTAAGAAAAATGCGCCAATAAATGAAACGATGAGTTTGAGAAATAACCAACCAATAAAGGATAAAAAATTTGAAAAATAGTCGGAGGACTCACCAAGTTGATATGCCAGATCACCTGCGCTAACAGGGATATGCAGTTGCTGTACGCTAGAACTTAGGCCAAAAAAACTATAGACCATATCATGCTGAATAAACAGCATCACAGCCGAAACGATCAGCACAGAAACACTGGTTAAGGTCAATAACGTCAAATTGCGTTGACGCTTCTTAATGGTTTGAAGCCCAGATTCCAGTTGCTGCGGATTTAGCGCATATTCATCAATGGGAGGCAAAGACATACTCCTTCAGATTATATTTTCACCTCCCTCACAGCTTATGAAGAAGGGTTTGAACCACTCGATTCAATCACCAAATGATTCAAATTGTTTTGTAAGGCACGAATACGTGTCGTCGCTTCTTCACGCTTTTGTACACCTTCTTTCTGAATTTGAATCACATCATTAACGGTTTTAATGAGGGTATTTTGCACATGTTCAAGTGTGTCAATATCAATCACTGAACGCTGATTGGCTTTCGCTGTATCGACAGAGTTTTGATGCAACAAATCTGCATTGCGTTTTAATAGGTCATTGGTCGCATCATCAATGCTATTTGCCAATTGCACGCTGTTCTTTTGTTCTTGCAATGAAATCGCTAAGCTAATTTGGTTTTTCCAAGCCGGTAAGGTGATATTTTTAATAGCATAAAATTTATCAACCAACATCAAATTGTTGGATTGAATAATGCGAATCATCGGCAAGGTCTGCATCGCAGACTGTTGCAAGATCTGTAAATCACTCACACGTTTTTCAAGATTATTTGCCAAATGATTGAGGTCATAGACTTTTTGCGTAGTTGTTTGATCTTGAACTTGGGTAGTTAAACTTGCAATTTCCTGTTGGATTTCCTGCTCTTTCAACTTACCTGCGGCAATATACACCCCTAATTGTTTATATTCGTCTTGCACGCCTTCAAACATTTTATCTAAGGTATTTACACGCGCTTTTAAGCCATTTTGCGAAGTTTCAATTTCTTTAACCAAAGCATCAATTTGCTCTTTGGTGGTATTAAAGTGCTGATCAAAACTTTGCTTGGCACCTTTAAATTTACTCAGTAAACCACCAAAAAATCCTGAGCTTTTAGATTTATTTAAAATGCTCGTGGTATTCAATTGCTGTGCGACTTGTACCACCTGATTGAGCTTTTGACCTGTCGTATCTAGATCTTTATTTTGCACCAAATTTAATAATTCATCGGTATAGGTCGACGTCTTGGTGGCAATGTTTTTACCATATTCAGCAACACTATTATGACTTAAATCTGCCAATTCCTTACGTGCAGCTTCGACTTCGTGAAAATCGGAAGTTTGTAAGCCAATTTCCTGCAAATTGAGTTGCTGAAATTTTTCTTCAGTCAATTCTTTGCTTACTTCAACGGGTAAATTTTTGGCATCTAAATCGGTCATAACTCACCTTATATTTCTAAGACTTAGAGGAATTCTCTAATGATTTTTTTAAAGTTTTAATCAAATTTTCACGGCTATTATCAAGCTTTTCCAATGAACTTGTCGAGTTACTTTGACGACTTTGTTTCACATGATATTGCCATGCTGGAATCAACACCTGCTGAGCTTCCTTATATCGATCTAATAAACCAAAAGAAAGCTGCTGAGAAAGCTGCATTTGTGTAATTGCAATATCATTACTGGCTTGTAAGATTTGCAACGTATTCACCTTTTTCGATAAGCGTTCTGCAAAGTTATCAAGCGGATGCTGATTTTTAACAAACTGTGGGTATTCCAGCAAAAATTCTTCAGCCGCGACGATATAGCGCGCCATTTGCTCACGTAAACCCTGTAATTGATTAAAACGTGCTTGGGACTTTTGAATTTCTAACTGTAATTTTTGGCTCAGATGATTTGCCCGATCAAGCAATTGATCCAAATTTTTATAATATTCAACTTGTCCTGAACCGTACTCCAAATCAATGCCTAACCATTTTTGCAAGGCATTAAATTTGCGTGTTTTTAAATATTTTTTTGAATTGGCTAAGGCTTGAATCAACTGCTCAATGGTTTGACTAAGTTGCTTCGTCAACTGAGGGTCAACACCATCTAGCAGTACCGACTGTGCTTGAATTAATTGATCTGCATAATGATTTAGACGATATTGATCGGTCAGTAATGGCACAAGGTCATTTCGCTTAATCGAAAGCACTTCCGCCCGATCTACCGTAATATCCTTTAACGGCACCAATACATCAATTTGTGACATAGCCAATTAAACTCAATAAAATCATTTTTATACTACAAGTTTTGCCATAAAAGTCTTGTAGTATTTTGCAAAAAATACATCTATTTCATCAGTCAAATTTCGTTATTAAATTCAACCGTTGCCTTTAGATCCGCCTATGTAGCCATACGGCATCATTTCAATGGATATGATGACCTACACAGATGAATTCAAACTTAAGATACCCAAAGATTCAATCTAGATTTAAATTAAACAACTGACTCTACATGAATTATTATCAAAATTATCGTAAAATTTAATCCATATACTTTAGAACCATATATTAAATCAATAATTTTAGAGGCTTAAATGGAACGTTTTTTCCATAACACAATGTATGCAGCACGTTGGATTCTGGCTCCCGTGTACTTTGGTTTATCCTTTGCACTGCTACTGCTCGCGATTAAATTTTTCCAAGAAGTCATTCATGTCCTTCCCCATATTTTAGAATATTCAGAAGCTGACCTGATTTTAGTCATCCTCTCTTTGGTCGATATGACTATGGTGGGCGGACTGATTGTGATGGTGATGTTTTCAGGCTATGAAAACTTTGTTTCCCAACTGAAAATTAATGAATCGACCAATCGCTTGAACTGGCTCGGCACCATGGATGCCAATTCATTAAAACTCAAAGTTGCAGCGTCAATCGTGGCAATTTCTTCGATTCATTTATTACGCATTTTTATGGATGCGAAAAACATCCCAAATGACAAAATCATGTGGTACATCATCATGCATTTAACCTTTGTTTTTTCTGCTTTTATGATGGGATATTTGGATAAAATCAGTAAGTACTAATCTAAGTAAGGTTAATGAAGCCATTTGCGATCATGGCTTCCATACATTGTAATTCCGGTTATTCATCAAGTTCACTCATTTGCCTTAAACGATCAAGATCCAAAATTACGATTTGTCCATAATTCCACGCGATCACCTGTGTTTGAACAAATTGCTGTAGATGTTTATTCAACGTTTGGCGTGAAATATTAAAAGACTCTGCGAATTCCTGCTGACTGAGTTTGAGGGGAATTTCCTGCCGACCTCCATATTGTTCATAGAGTCGAATCAAATGTCTTGCGATACGCTGCTCTAACGTTGCTGTTCTCAAATAACGATTATGTTCAAACATCAAATACATACGTCGACTGAGAGATTGCACGACATTCCAAAGCGCCTGCGGATCACGCTGTAAAACTGCTAAAAACGTTGTTCCAGAAATGATCGCCACCTCGACATGCGTCGCAGCAAAATAATCATAATTCAAAGGCTTTTGTTGTAAGACTGCAACAAAATTAAATACCGATTGACGACGAATATAGTCATTTACAATCAATTCACCATTATTTTGCAACCAACCAATTTGTAGCGTACCTGAAAGTAAAATATAAATATCTTGTACGATTTGTTGTTGTTTTAAGATGTGTTGCTGTGCATGAAAACGTGAATATTTCACCTGATGCACAAGCTGTTCTAAAGTCTGATCGCTAAAGCCCTGAAAGATGTCTTCATTACGCAAAATTTGCAACAAATGCTGTTGGGCTGTGTTCTTTTGATCGCTCACGTCTATAAAAAAATGCCTAAGATCTCATTGATCTTAGGCAAGTGCTGAAAAATGTAAAACCATTGTTTTTCGCATTATTTATCTATTTTTGTGCTGTTTTAAATGACGCTCTAATACTTAAGATGCTTTCTCATAAATACGGCCTGCTTCTGAACGCAAGTTTGAAATGTCCGTGTTTTGTATATTCTTCAACACAGTACTCGGCTGACCATTTACATCGACAGGTACATCACCCTCAATGGTGACACGTGAGGCGATACGTAACTCATCACCATAGTCATTGATGGCACGATGCTGCGTTGCACGATTGTCCCAAATGGCAACATCACCAACCGCCCAGCGCCAACGCACAATATTTTCCCATTGCACGATTTGCTCTTGAAACAGTTCAAATAAACGACGTGACTGTGCCGGACTATACCCACTGAAGCGTTTAAAGAAGTGACCTAAAACCAAACTTTTTTCACCTGTTTCAGGATGTACACGCACCAATGGATGCTCAGTTTCCACTTCTACTGCAGTACGGAATAAATGGCGACCTTCTTCATTGTACTGACCTTTCGGCGTCGCATAGTCATAACTGTTGCTATGCACAGCGCGTAATTGTTCCGCCAACTTTTGTAGCTCCGGACTTAAATCTTCATAAGCCGTCACGGTATTGGCCCAAACTGTATCGCCACCATGTTCAGGTGCAACTACATTTCTTAAAATTGTGACTTTGGGATAATTGGGTAAAAATGTAATGTCAGTATGCCACGAATCTGCACGCCCACCACGTGAGTCAATTGACAACGTATGAGCTGTACCATCTTTGAGTGGCACACTTGGGTGATTCAACGGATTACCTAAGAGTCGTGCAAAGGCTTCTTGTTCTAAATCAGTGAGATCTTGCTGTCCTCGCACGAATACAACTTTATATTTTAATAGTGCATGATTAAATTCATCGACCACGCTTTTGTCTAAGTTGCCAGACAACTGAATGCCAGAAATTTCGGCACCAATACGACCGGTTACGGGTTTTACTTCAATATGCTGATATTGATAGTCCGGATTGTAATGATTCGATTCTAATTGTGTCATAGGGCTCTACCTTATTCTTCAAATTATTAAGCAACGATGGTGTTGTTGAAATACAGTGTGCCGACTTCGTGCCCATGACTCTGTCAATTCTTTGACAGTTTTCCCAAGTTAAACTGCTATGGTTGTGATGAAATCTGCTTAACAACTTTTGCCGATTTCATATCTAAAAATGCGATATCGAAAAATAAAAAAGCCATCAGTATCGATGGCTTTGTGTGCGGATTTTATCTGTATATCGCAGCGGAATTATAAATAATCCCCTTCACGCTCTGGTTGATAGAGCACTTTAATGATTTTGACTTTCATGGTGTGACCATCAGGCTGCGGCCATTCTATTTCCTGCCCTTCAGCCAAACCTAAAATGGCAGCGCCCACTGGAGCCAAAACATTGACTTGGCCTTTATCGCCACGAAAATCATGTGGATAGACCAGTGTAATTTCGGTTGCTTCTGTCGCAGGTGCAATGTTAATGAGAACTTTGGCATTCATACTCACCACATTGGCAGGGACATCTTGTGGAGCAACCACTTCAGCGCGCGCCATCTCATCTTCCAAATGCTCCATCGTCGGCGTCAACTTAGACTGATGCTCCAACATGGTTTCTAAGCGATGTAAATCTTGTTCTGAAAGAATAATATTGGGTTTTTTCATATAAAGTTCCTTTGCGACCTTGCCAACAGATCTATAGCGATGGGCAAATTTTTTGTTATCTCTTATTCCGTTATATCAGAAATATAAATGTTTAGATAACTTTTGAATTTTTCTGATGACATAAAAAAAGCCCCCTTGAGGGGCTTTTCTCAAGTCTGTTTTATTTTGCGTAAACTGGGAATTTAGCGCAAACAGCAGCAACTTTTTCTTTCACTGTAGCAATCACAGCTTCGTCACCTTTGTTGTCTAGAACGTCAGCGATCCAGCCTGCAAGGTCACGTACTTCAGCTTCACCAAAACCACGTGTTGTTACAGCAGGAGTACCGATACGGATACCAGAAGTCACGAATGGAGAACGTGGATCGTTTGGTACTGAGTTTTTGTTCACAGTAATGTGAGCAGCACCTAACCAAGCATCGGCATCTTTACCAGTAATGTCTTGTTTAATTAAAGATAATAAGAACAAATGGTTCTTAGTACCGCCAGAAACAACATCATAACCACGTTCGATTAGAACTTCAGCCATTGCTTGCGCATTCTTAACAACTTGTTGTTGGTAAGCTTTATATTCAGGCGCCATTGCTTCTTTGAAGCAGATCGCTTTAGCCGCTACAGCGTGAACTAAAGGACCACCTTGGTTACCTGGGAATACAGCTGATTGTAATTTTTTCTCGATTTCTTCGTTTGCTTTCGCAAGGATTAAACCAGAACGTGGACCACGAAGTGTTTTATGAGTAGTCGTTGTTGTTACGTCAGCAATTTGTACTGGGCTTGGGTAAACGCCAGCAGCAACTAGACCAGCTACGTGAGCCATATCTACGAATAAGTAAGCGCCAACTTTGTCCGCGATATCACGGAAACGCTGCCAATCAACAACTTGACTGTAAGCAGAGAAACCAGCAACGATCATTTTTGGTTTGTGTTCGTCAGCTAGACGTTCAACTTCTTCATAATCGATTTCGCCAGTTTCTGGGTTCAAACCGTATTGAATAGCGTTGTAAGTTTTACCTGAGAAGCTAACTTTAGCACCGTGAGTCAAGTGACCACCGTGAGCCAAGCTCATACCTAAAACAGTATCGCCTGGGTTAAGAAGCGCAAGGTAAACTGCAGAGTTTGCTTGTGAACCAGCGTGTGGTTGAACGTTTGCATAATCAGCACCAAACAATTCTTTAGCACGGTCAATGGCCAATTGTTCGATCACGTCTACATACTCGCAACCGCCGTAGTAGCGTTTGCCAGGGTAGCCTTCTGCATATTTGTTAGTAAGTTTTGAACCTTGAGCTTCCATTACTGCAGGTGAACAGTAGTTTTCTGAAGCGATTAACTCAATGTGCGCTTCTTGGCGAGCATCTTCATTCGAGATCGCTTGAGCTAATTCAGGGTCAAATTGAGCAATAGAGGTGTTGGCAAACATTAGCGAGGTCCTATTAAATTAGGGCTTTTAAGCCGTGCTAAGATTGGCGCGTATTGTAGCATGAAGTTTTAGAAATGAGAGAGGGAAGTTTGTGCTGTTTTTAAATAAATAATGCCCATGTTGAATCTGCACGAGCATTATTTAAGTCAAATCAACTTATTGATTTGGCATGAGAGTCTCTACATCTTGCACAAAATTTGCCAGATTATCGGTATAAATAGTAAGATGATCCGCTGTCGCTTGCTCACGATAGTCAATCGATGTTCCCGGCTTAGCAAGGCTAATCATAAATTTAGTCGCATCTGCTGGAATGGTCTGATCGGCTTTACCTTGATAAATGATGATCGGCGTTTTCACCGCTGTCGTTAAAGGCTGTGAACCTTCACTCATAAATTTTTGGATTGGCTTTAAAGTTAAGAAATCAGACTGCGTGCGTCCATAGTTATCCAAAGTCGTGTTCTGACTCACATAACTGAGCATGTCATCTTGAATTAGCGTAGTTAACTCGCCTGAACACACTGTTTCAGCCTGAGGTGCAATCGCAGCCAAATGTCCACTAAATACTTTTGAATAATCCACACTGTTTTTATGCCCTTGCATACCTGCAATAATCTGCGCAGTAAAACTGTCTAAAGGTGCATAAATCATACTTTGCACAGTTGCAGGTTTACCTTCCGCTAACTTCTCGCCTGCGTCAAGAATGAGCGCAAGATTATTTGCAGGTGCTATGGCAATCGTTCCCTTATAATTTAAGTCAGCACGTGATGCATATTCAGCTGCACCTAACACGGCCTGACCACCTTAAGAATGCCCGATTGACACCCAATCCTTCGACACCATTTTACCTTGACTAGTTAAGTAACTTCGAGCAGCAACAACGGCATCGGTAATCGAAAAGGCTTCACTTTTTAGATTCAGATAAGGATGGTTTTCACGTCCACTAGGTCCCCCTAATCCTTCATAATCGGGTGCCACAACGACATAACCCTTTGCCAATAACATTTGCAATAAATATTCAGTGCCTTGCAAACCTTGTCGGCTCGGAGCGCATTTATCAGCCACACCGGTCGTTCCATGTGCCCAAGCCACAATTTTCCAACCACCTGCCGGAGCAACTGTTTTTGGGGTAAAGACTAAGGCTGTGGCTGAACAACTTTGCCATCTACTCCTAGCATTTTATAGGTCATCAATCGGCTGTCTGCACTCACAGCAGGCATATTGTCTTGACTATAGGCTGTTGTAGTTACCACTGGATTTTTGATCTGATTGAGATCAGCATTTGTTTCAGGATTACTAAATTGTTGGTCATTACTATCATTACCGCAGGCTGCTAAAAATAGCGCACTGCTGACTAAAACCGTTAAACGCAGCATTTTCATTCCATGATCCTTTTGTTTGTTGTTTTAAAGTCAATTTTTCATTGAATATGAATCATTAAATACATGGAACAAACTTTTGTTCAAGCCTAATTTTTAAGCAACTACTCTTATTTTAATTTATCAAATTAATATAGAACTAAAACTTTGTTTTAGCTCGATATGGATTAACAGCATTCAAATAAATCAGCCACCCCGATCTCAGAAAAATGGCTGAACTTATATTTCTGATCATTGGATACAGATTGGGCTATTTTTTTCGGAGGTTAAAGCAAAATGTAAAATCAACAAAAATGCTGTCCCCCCCCCTGCCAACTACACAAACATATGCACAAAAGTAAAGCCGAAAAACCACCATGCCATTGATCGTGAACATACTCTAGTGCTTAATCCACTTAGCGACATTTTTGGATATCACGATGGACAAAAGCCTTTAAAATAAGTCGATTTAGAAGATGGTTTAGCTTTGTCCCGCTGTAAAGGTTTTATTTCGGCAGATGCGATAAAAGCAGATTATTTAAACACTGCGCAGCCATCTTCATAATATTCCTACAAATAATCACAGCATGGGTTTGTCAGTATGGATGTGATCATGTACATTCATAAACATTATTCAACATGCTGGAACTGGACATGCAAGCCATCATTCTCGACACAGAAACCCATACACTAAATGGACAACCCATCGAGATTGCCTATGCTCCAATTCAGGTGGCAGATGCCAAAATTACCCTAGATAAATCTAAAATTTTTGATCAACTTTATCGTTGTGATGAAGCAATTTCTTTTGCAGCAATGGCTGTACATCATATTTTAGAATCAGATCTTGAAGGTCAGCCCCACTACAGCAGTTTTGAACTCCCATCAGAGACGACATATATCATTGGGCATAATATCGACTACGATATTCGAGCGCTCGAAAAATGCGGTGTAGATAGTTCAAAAATCAAAGCCATTTGTACCCTTGCGCTAGCTCGTCGTGTTTGGCCTGATGCAGAAGCGCATAATATTTCTGCCTTGATATATATGATCACCAAAGGCAGTGGAAAAGCCCGTGAAATGATCCGTAAAGCTCACCGCGCAGATATGGATATTATTTTAACTGCCAATATTTTGATGCATATTGTGCATCACTTAAAAATCAACAGCATCGAAGAATTATACGAAGCTTCGGAAGATGCTCGCATTCCACGCAGTATTAATTTTGGTAAACACCGTGGTACCGCAATTGCAGAATTACCTGCGGACTATGTGCAATGGCTATTACGTCAAGATGACTTAGACCCTTATTTGCGTAAAGCTTTAGAAAACTCTGCTGTCATTACTCTATAAATCATTGATTGTTTAATATTTTCTTAATATTACTGTCATTATCACTGCATAGGATTGCCTTAATTCTTTTGAGCTATGGAATTAAGGCATGTTCAACTATCAAAAAACTGAGCTGGGTTTTCAAACTTTAAAAGACCGACAGCTCGCATTAAATGCAAGACAACGTCGTCTGCTACTCTTAATTGGTAGTGATGACTTTAACCAAATGCCAGTGCATTATCAGCAGCGGATTGCTGAAGTGCCCTTGCTCGAGCAACTGATGGAACTTGGGCTGATTCAGCCAATTACAGCACATGATCATCAACGCCTTCAAAAATCCGATTTTTCTGCTTTTAATACACCTAAAATAGCGTCAACAAAGACATCCGATCGCATAGCGCAAGAAAATGTCACACTTGATAAAATTTCAATGCCAACGATGGAAGTTCCTCATACTCATTCACAGCACGAAATAACTGACTCCCTGCCAATGGATGCAATTGGCTTTATACCCCATCAATTTAATCAAGCCATACCTGAAAACATAACATCAAACACCCCTGTATTAGCAGAACAAATCATTGATTTCATCGAACATGATTTTGATGAGTTACAGAATTTTATGTGCAGTTACTTACAGCGTTATTGTGGGCTGATGGCAAAAAAATTAATGCTTAATATTCAACAGGCCACGGACATTGCAGAATTAAAAGCCTGTCAGATGCAATGGATCACCTGTCTAAATGAATCCAATATTCAACCTAAACTCTTACAACATGCATTACAGCAAATTAATTACAGTATAAAAAATCTGCAACAACTGGTTTGACTTAGAGACTTTTCCTCACTTCTCATTCAAAAAACAACTTAATGAGGTGAGTTATTCTTCACACATATCAACATAAAGAATTGAATTTTATTAACTTTATCGATTCACTTTTTTCTTTTATGGTTTTAACTGCTGTTTTATACGACCTTCCCCTAATGTCAATCAACAGTAAAAAATCGCAAGAATAAAACCGACCTCCTAGCGTTTGAGCATGTCAATGTCACAACAGTTTTGTTTAGAATTTGATTCTTTCGATAATCCTATGCAACTCAGCAAAATTGGCAATTGGGTATTTACCTTCTTAACCTCACAAGACGAATTGCCTAATGTTCAATTGGCCATTACCTATGTCATGCCACGAAAAATTAGTGATGAATTACAGCCTAGACGTGTGGTCATTCAAAATACAGCCATTGAAACAATTTGGCGTATAGAACAAGTTGAATGCTTCAACAGTCAAACGAACCAAGAACTCACCTTTACAGCAGCGGAACCTCAAGCTCAATTGGTTTTAAACAGTATCATTGAAGAATTTGGCCGTTATGATGTCCCATTGGTATTCAAGCCGCTTTAATTTAAAGCGAATTCCAACTTATTTTTCATAAAGATTTAAGCTGTCTCAATGATTTAACCAAAGTCACCTAGACAGACATTAAATGAAAAATAATCCATACAGATTATTATTGCTCAATTCGTATACACTATTCCTGCTCAATATTTTTGACCATGGATAATAAAAATGAACTTAGCCAATTATTCTAATGATCAGGCACTCATCCTTTTCAACCTATATAGCAGCCTAGAACAATGTCTAGATGCGATTGGACATTTGCACCTTGGACCAAAACTGGTGCTGACCGACCATGATGTATCAAAAGATCATATGATCGTGCAACGCTTTCAAGCTGGTGTTTTAACTCAAGAAATCCAAGTGCGTAAACAAGACGTTGAACTGTCTTCTAGCAATCCGATGACGCGCTATCAGTTACTGTCTTATATTTTGAATCAATTTAAAGCAGATCAAACAGCTTAAATTTCAATCTCTAAAATAAAAAACTCACCATTAAGGTGAGTTTTTTATTCATTCAATTTAAGCTTCTAAAAGCTTGTAAATACTGTCCGATTTTTGACTTTCAAAAAGTAATTCGATACTGGGTAGGATGATTTCACCTGCAATAATGATATGTTCAATGCGATGAAACAGCCCTCTTGAATCTTCTTCTGAAGGATTACGCACCAAAGCTTGTGCTTCATAAACCTGACTAAATTGGTCCTTTACCTTTATGTCAATCATCTGTGTCATGGTAATGTCTCTACTTGTTTTAATAATTGCATTTTTTATATCACATCTTTACACAACAACTTGCTTTGTAAATGTTAGATTTCATGGCAATGTAAACTTATTTTACTTTAGTAACTATATATCAATAACATAGGTTGACTATTTAATTATTGTTTGACAAAAGCACTATATTTTCAAATCTAAAATGGTATTAAAAAGCCCGCGTCGCTGCGGGCTCTATGTTGGAAGGCTAGTGCTGATTTATTGTCTGCAATATCTTAAGACTAAAATATTACGAAACTCAACGAGCTGTCATTGATCCGTCCAACTTATTGGTAGCGTCGTTTTATGACCTACCGTGATTTAAATATAGCACTTTCAATTCTCTTGCCAAACCTTGCTAACACTTCAAAACAATTGATCAAATAAAATACAATTGACATTTTTTCAAAATAAGCGATCATAGCTCTGCCCAATGCTTGTGAAAGATTTAAATAAATAGGCCATTAAAAATAAATTCTACACTATCAATCTATAAACATTCTTTTCTCTTACTTTTAATTCTACCTTTGACAACCCTTGTATTAATTTCTGACTTGAATTTTAAGTCTTATATCCATTTTTAGCATTGCTTAAAAATACTAGTAAGTAAGGTTGCCGTCTCAAATTAAAATCTAAAACAAAAAAAAGCCTCTGTATCACTACAGAGGCTTTTTTGAATATGGCGGAAGCGGTGAGATTCGAACTCACGGAGGACTCGCGCCCTCGTCGGTTTTCAAGACCGGTGCATTAAACCGCTCTGCCACGCTTCCATGTGCGCCATAATACGGAGGTTTTATTCATCTGACAAGTAAAAATTACAACTAAACCTTTCAAATGAATATTGTTTCGCCAAATCCTTAAAGTTTAGCCGCGAGCTCCGCACCTTCACGTATTGCGCGTTTCGCATCTAACTCTGCTGCTAGTTTTGCACCACCAATAAGATGGTAATTGGCAAGGGTTTTCTCACCCTGTTCTGGCATCAAATGCTTCACCGATTCCTGACCAGCACAGACAACAATCGTATCTACACGTAATAATTGATCATACCCTTCATATTCAACCCAAAGCCCTTCATCAGTAATGGCTTTGTATTGAACACCACGCAGCATACGAACCGCATTTTTCTTTAATTGTGCACGATGTACCCAGCCTGATGTTTTACCTAACCCAGCACCAAGTGCAGTTGTTTTACGTTGTAATAAGTAGATTTCACGAACAGGAGGTTCGAGCTCAGCAGCCAGCATACCACCTTCAGTTACGTAGTTTGGATTTGGATCAACACCCCACTCCCGCTGCCAATCCGCTAAAGGCATTGGTTGTGGCTGATGTGGTGGTTTGAGTAAAAATTCAGATACATCAAAGCCAATACCGCCTGCACCAATCACAGCAACTTTACCCCCCACAGCTGCCCCTTTCAGCACTTCTGCATAAGACAAAACATTCGGTGCATCACTACCTTCAATTTTTAAGCTGCGAGGAACTACACCTGTTGCAATAACCACTTCCTCAAACCCTTCACGTTCAAGCTGTTCACGGTTTACACGCGTATTTAAACGCAAATCTACCCCTGTTTTTTCGATTTGAACTTTAAAGTAGCGAATCGTTTCATGAAATTCTTCTTTGCCGGGAATGACTTTTGCCAAATTAAATTGACCACCCACCTCTGCACCAGCTTCAAATAATGTCACCGCATGGCCTCGGCTTGCTGCAACCGTTGCAGCAGACATGCCTGCCACACCACCACCGACGACTGCAATGCGCTTCGGTTTTTTGGTCTTTAAATAAACCAATTCAGTTTCATATGCCGCTCGTGGGTTGACCAAACACGTCGCACGCTGATTTTTAAAAGTATGATCTAAACAGGCTTGGTTACAGGCAATACAGGTATTAATTTCATCGACACGGTTGGTCGCCGTTTTATTTACCCAAAACGGATCTGCCAAGAATGGACGTGCCATTTGCACCATATCTGCCTTGCCTGAAGCTAAAATTTCTTCAGCTGTATCTGGCATATTGATACGGTTGGACGCAATGACAGGGATCGCAACATGTTTTTTGACTTCAGCGGTATAGTCCACAAACGCTGCGCGAGGCACTGAGGTTACAATTGTCGGAATACGTGCTTCATGCCAACCAATCCCCGTGTTCAATAACGTCACACCTGCAGCTTCCAATGCTTTAGCAACAGTAATGACTTCTGCCATGGTGTTCCCATCATGAACCAAATCAAGCAATGACAAACGGAAGCAGATAATAAATTTCTCACCCACTTCAGCACGTATTGATTTCACAATATCAACCGCAAGGCGCATACGATTTTCAATTTCACCGCCCCAACGGTCTGTCCGTTGGTTGACATGACGGCTTAAAAACTGATTCAGCAAGTAGCCTTCTGAACCCATGATTTCAACACCATCATAGCCGGCCTTATGTGCAAGGCTTGCCGTTTTGACATAATCATCAATGGTTGAAAGAATTTGTTTGTCCGTTAATTGACGTGGTTTAAAAGGTGAAATCGGAGATTTAATCGGACTTGCTGACACTGCAAAAGGCTGATAGCCATAACGCCCAGCATGCAAGATTTGCATTAAAATTTTGGCACCATGTTTATGTACGGCATGGGTCACCAAGCGATGTGGAGCAATATCACCTAACGTATTCATGGTACCGCCAGCAGGTAACAGCCAACCTTGACGGTTTGGCGAAATACCGCCTGTAATAATCAGGCCGACACCACCTTTCGCACGCTCACCAAAATAAGCCGCAAGCTTAGGATAATTATAAAAACGATCTTCCAGCCCACTATGCATGGACCCCATCACGACACGGTTTTTAATCGTGGTAAAACCCAAATGTAAAGGCTTTAAAATATTTGCATAGCTAGTCGTTGTCATGCTGAATCCTTATTTTGGCTTTGCAACTTGTTGCATAACACTTTAGCGGTTTTTTTATATTTTGGGATGACAATTTAGAAAATATTCTTCGTATTTATAGTCAATACCTCCTAATATATAAATCCTCGAACCATAAAAAAAAGCCGTGAAGTTTCACATCACGGCATGTTGTTTTTAAAGCATTATTTCCAATGTTTCAGCTTGCTGGTTTGTCCAATCCCCACATTAAAGCTATTAGTCGGATCCAGCTTTTGATAATGATTTTTTAATGCAGGCTTCGCGACATATAAATGTCCAACATTGTGTTCTGCAGGATATTCAGCGCCACGATCATCGAGTAAATGCCACATTGCATGTTCCATTGCCAAAGGGTCTACACCTTTTTTCACAATATAATCTTGATGAAAAACATGACAAAGAAAATGTCCATAATAGAGTTTATGGATAATTTGCTCATCCATGGCGTTCGGCAAAGTTTCCACCCATTCTCGATCATTGCGACGTAATGCAATATCCAGTGCAACAATGTCTTCCACTTCTGAACGATGCGTATCACGATATCGAATGGCAGCACCTGCCACAGCAAAACGATGTAAAAATGCCTTGCGACCTTCTTCATCCGTACATTTAAAATAATTGCCTGACGTTTTATCTAAAAAATACCTTTTCAAATACGCATCAACTTGATCAACATCCTGATTTTCAATACGAATCATCAAATGATGCTCATATAAATCACGAAATTCATTCATACGTTTTGGCAGATGATTCGGCAAAAATTTAGTCACCAGCTGCAAGACTTTATCCGTCAAACCTCGCAAGCCCAGTTTTTCTAAATAGCCATCGACTTTATCTTTCATGGCAAAAGCAGCAGGAACTTTTGCAGTGCCAAATTTTTCAATAAATACAAAAGAATCTTTGCCATATTCAGCCCCAATATCGTATGCCTTGCGATGAATGTACTCACCTGCAATCGGGAGGCGTGCAAGATCTTTTAATAGAAAACGACGAATTTCTGTTAAATCATCTTGCGAATTGGTTCCCACATAAAACACCTGACTAGGAATTTTTTCAAAGGTATCTAAACGTACTGCAAAGACACAAACTTTACCCGCTGAACCTGATGCTTCAAATAGTCGACTCGGATCTGCATTAAAACGTGCAGGTGTATTTTCATCGACTTGCTTTACGTCATGTGAATAGCGTTGATCTGATGCACAGCAACTTGAATTATTCACAATGTCATTGATTTGATAATTTTTATTTTCCAGCGCTGTGAGGATTTCTTCAGGCGTATTGCCAAGATTGACACCTAGATGATTGACCAACTCTAACTCACCTGACTCATTCACTTGTGCATACAGTGCAAGCTCTGTATAGGCAGGACCGCGGCGTACCAAAGCACCCCCTGAGTTATTGCATACGCCGCCCAAAACCGATGCCCCAATACACGAAGAACCAATCACCGAATGAGGTTCACGATTAAATGGCAGCAAATCTTTTTCAAGTTTGTCTAATGTCGCACCCGGTAGACAAATCACTTGCTTGCCTTCATTAATCACTTGGATGCCAACCAAACGACGTGTACTTATCAGCACCACAGGACGGTCATAGTCATCACCAAACGGCGTTGAACCACCTGTCAGACCTGTATTGGCGGCTTGCATAATCACAATACAATTTGCATCCACAGCCGCTTGCAGCACTTGCCATTGCTCAAGCAAAGAGCCCGGTGTAACCACAGCCAATACTTTTCCTGCACCGTAACGGCGACCTTGGCGGTATAAACGTGTGTCTTTATCTTCAGTTAAAACGTGTTGCTTACCGACGATGTTGATGAGGTTTTGAATGGTTTGTAATGATTGAGTTTGCATGCTCGTAGAATTTTCCATTTTCATTATTTTCTCTCCTCGCTAAAGAGGAATTGCATTGTTATGCAATGAAAAAATATTGATTTAAATAATTTAAACAACGTAGGTTTATTTGCACATATCAAAAGTTTTTAGTCATTGTTATTAAAATCTATAATGAATATCCCTTCTCCCTTTGGGATGAGTAGCAATGCTACACAAGAGGGTTAGGAGAATTAATCAATAAATACCTCTCCCTAACCCTCTCCTACAAGGAGAGGGAACTTTCATTGTTAATTTTTTTGATGACGAATAACTTTCCCAAGAGATCTATTCAAAAAATCACCCAGCCAACTCTTTCTCTAACTTCACCAAACAATCAGATGTAATATCCGCAATGGTTTTTGCACCTGTTAAGGTCATCGCAACACGCATTTCTTTATCAATCAATTCTAGAAGATTGGAAACACCCTCACCACCTGCTGCACCGAGTGCATAAACAAATGCGCGACCGAGCATACAGGTATCTGCACCCAAAGCCAGCATACGCACCACATCTAAACCATTTCGAATACCTGAGTCAGCAAGAATTTTAATATCGCCTTTTACTGCATCTGCAATTGGCGGTAATGCACGCGCTGATGATAAAACCCCATCGAGCTGACGGCCACCATGGTTTGACACCACAATGCCATCTGCACCAAAACGCACTGCATCTTTGGCATCTTCAGGGTCAAGTATGCCTTTAATGACCATCGGGCCATCCCAAAATTCACGAATCCACTCAAGGTCTTTCCATGAAATTGATGGGTCAAAGTTATTGCCCAACCAGCCGATATAATCTTCCAAACCTGTTGGTTTGCCCAAGTATTTAGAAATATTCCCTAAGTCATGCGGACGACCTAATAAACCCACATTCCACGCCCAGTGTGGGTGGAAACACGATTGCATATAACGGCGCATGGCAGCATTTGGGCCGCTCATCCCTGAGTGCGCATCACGGTAACGCGCACCCGGAACAGGCATATCCACGGTAAACACTAAAGTTGAACAGCCTGCAGCTTTGGCACGTTCTAAGGCATTTTTCATAAAGCCACGGTCACGTAGCACATATAACTGAAACCACATGGGACGCTGAATCGCTGGCGCCACCTCTTCAATAGGACATACTGAAACGGTAGACAGCGTAAATGGAATGCCCTTTTTATCTGCAGCAACGGCTGCTTGAACTTCGCCGCGGCGTGCATACATCCCTGTTAAACCCACAGGTGATAAAGCCACAGGCATCGATAAGGTTTCATTAAACAGTTGGGTTTCTAGACTCAGCTGTGACATGTCATTCAGCACACGTTGACGCAACGCTATTTTTGATAAATCTTCTACATTACGCTTTAAGGTATATTCGGCATACGCCCCGCCATCGATGTAATGAAATAAAAATGGCGGTAAACGACGACGTGCCGCTTCACGATAGTCATTGGCAGAAGAAATAATCATGCTTATATCCTGTTTAATCGACTGGCACGCTGACGACGAGCTTCTTCTTCATCAATCATGCGCACCTGTTGTACTACAAACTCAATGTGTCCACAGACTGCTTTACGTGCAGCTTCAGGATCACGACGTTCAATTGCATTCATGACTTGGAAGTGCTGATCATGCAATTGATCAAATCGGTGTGCTTCGCTATAAACTTTTCGACGACCTAAAACGACATTAAATTGCAACAGATCAAATAGACCACGCATCATCTGAATCAACACTAAATTATGTGATGCTTCAGCAATTGCTAAATGAAATTTGGCATCTGCACGCGCTGCTTCATCGTCATTCCCTAAAGCCTGAAAATGATTGATCTGATCATAATAATGTCGGATATGTGCCAAGTCCTCTGCTGTAGCACGTTGTGCCGCATACCATGCAGTACCACCTTCTAAAATAATGCGCGCCTCTTGCACATCAAAACGGTAGGCAGGGTCTTCACTAATCAAACTGCTGATGGGCTGCACAATTTGATAACTCGACCAAGTCGCTGGTAATTGCTTTAAAAAAGTCCCCGCACCCACTTTACTGACCAACACGCCCATGCTAGTCAATTGAGAAATCGCCTCGCGTAAAGAGGTGCGTGAGACGCCAAGTTGTTCACACAATTTCCGTTCAGCAGGCAGACGATCTCCAACTTGCATATTGCTTTGTTCAATCAATACACGAAGACTTTGAACAGTTTTATCAGAGACTTTCATCTGCTTTCCTTAACGTTGTTACACAATTCGTGTTATGGAATCATCCAAGGGAACACATAAGCTTGTAGGGTGATTAAAATCCCCATCATGATTGTGAACGTTATACTGTGTTTTACGGTAAAACGGAATAAATCCGACTCTTTACCTACCAACCCGACTGCCGCACATGCAATTGCAATTGACTGTGGTGAAATCATTTTCCCTGTCACACCGCCACTGGTATTAGCAGCAACGAGTAATACTTCTGGCACACCGATTTGTTGTGCAGTAGTCGCCTGCAATGCTGCAAATAGCGCATTGGCTGACGTATCTGAACCCGTGAGGAATACACCAAGCCATCCTAAAAATGGCGAGAAGAAGGTAAAGGCTTGACCTGTATGTGCAAGGGCCAAAGCCAAGGTCGAAGACATACCTGAATAGTTGGCGATAAAAGCAAAAGACAACACCATCCCAATCGAATAAATTGGAATTTTTAATTCATTAATGGTTTCACCAAAGGTCACAATCGCGTCTTTCGGCTTCATTTTTAAGAAAATAATGGTAATGATCGCAGCAATGACAATTGCCGTACCTGTTGCCGAAAACCAATCAAATTTATAGATGGCATCGTAGTCCTTCATTTCAGGTACGACTGGCGGCATCTTTTGAACCAATTGGTGTAAGAATGGCACTTTGATCGAAATAACCAAATCATGTAAAGCACCGTCTTTGGTAAATAAATCCTTAAACGGTTTAATACTCCAGATCGTGACCATCACCGTTAAGATCGCAAATGGCGACCACGCTTTTGCAATTTGACCCAAGCTATATTTTTGCTGTTTTTGTGCAGCCACATCTTCACTCATCGTCGCATCTTGATCTGCAAAGCGGAAAATATGTTTAGGCTGCCAATATTTAAATAAAATCGTTAATGACACTAAAGAGGCAATCGCCGCAGTAATATCGGGTAATTCAGGACCGACAAAGTTCGAGGTTAGGTACTGTGCAATCGCAAAGCTACTCGCCCCAACCACAACCGCAGGCCAAGTTTCCTTCACACCGCGCCAGCCATCCATAATCGCCATAATCCAAAACAGTACAATCGGCACCATAAATGGCAACTGTCGACCAACCATCTGACTGATTTCCATCGTATCTACACCAGACACTTGTCCAGCAACGATAATTGGAATACCCATCGCACCAAAAGCCACTGGCGCTGTATTTACGATCAGACAAAGACCTGCCGCATATAAAGGTTTAAAGCCTAAACCTACCAATAGTGCTGCGGTAATCGCCACAGGAGCACCAAAGCCCGCAGCACCTTCTAGGAAAGTACCGAAAGCAAAGCCGACTAATAGCATCTGTAAACGTTGATCTTCAGTAATGGAAAGTATCGAAGAACGGATGATGTCAAACTGCCCTGTTTTGACTGAGATTTTATACAGGAACACCGCACCAATAATGATCCATGCGATCGGCCATAAACCATAGAAAAAACCGTAGACCATCGAAGCCAATGCCATAAGCGCAGGCATGTCATAGGCAAATAAAGACACCAACAGTGCCAGTACAACGGTGATCGTACCTGCCACACTGCCTTTTAAACGAAATACAGCAAGCGCCAAGAAAAAAAAGATAATCGGAATGAGCGCAATTAAACTTGATATCCATATATTCCCCATTGGGTCATATATTTGCTGCCATTGAAGCATTGTCATCTCCTTGAAATGCTTACTAAGATTTAATTATTGAGCAATATCAGCATGTGGTCTTTTTATCATTGGTATGACCAATATAAATATTAAACACATAAAAACTCATACTATTGCTGAAATACTCCGCAATTTTTAATTATTTCAACTCAATCATTCAAGCTTTTCTTGTTTTTGGTATGACCAATATAAAATACAAAAACATTATTTTTCCGTTTAAAAACCTCCATATCAACTTTTAAATATCTGTTTTGTATTTATTATTTACAACTAAACTTTATAAAATATACTTTAGTCTAATAACCACGCTTTGTTTGACCTCAGTCTCATTTCAATGAAAAGCATAAAAACCAAATTAACCCAATAATGGTATGACCATTAATTTAAATCAAATAGATTTCTTTATATTTACATCCTATTCCATTCAGAAAACGCATTTTCCGCCCGCAAAAACTGGATGAAGTATTCACCAATAGATTTCAACGATCATTTTTTCCACCTCATCGCTTGTATCTCATGATTTTTTAGAAAAACCCCGCAGAAAAGTGCTACAATCATGCACATATATGTATTCTTTCAGGCCACCCATTCTCGGTGCCTATATTTATATCGTTAGGATTAACAATGACTGATAATGCAACTATCTTGCAGAATGTCCCAGTTGGCAAAAAAGTTGGTATTGCCTTCTCTGGTGGTCTAGATACTTCAGCTGCGCTTTTGTGGATGAAACAAAAAGGTGCGGAACCTTATGCTTACACAGCAAACTTAGGTCAACCTGATGAAGACGACTACGATGCGATTCCAAAAAAAGCGGAAGCGTATGGCGCAGTTAAAGCTCGCTTAGTTGATTGTCGTTTACAACTTGCTTTAGAAGGTATTGCGGCTATTCAATGTGGCGCTTTCCACATTTCAACTGGTGGTATGCCTTATTTCAACACGACTCCTCTTGGTCGTGCAGTTACAGGTACGATGCTTGTAACCGCAATGAAAGAAGATGACGTAAACATCTGGGGTGACGGTTCGACTTATAAAGGTAACGACATTGAACGTTTCTATCGTTATGGTCTGTTGACTAACCCATCGCTAAAAATTTACAAACCTTGGTTAGACCAAACTTTCATTGACGAGCTAGGCGGCCGTGCAGAAATGTCACAGTTCCTGATCGACAATGGTTTTGACTACAAAATGTCAAAAGAGAAAGCGTACTCAACTGACTCAAACATGTTAGGTGCGACTCACGAAGCAAAAGATCTTGAATACCTTAATGCGGGTATCAAAATCGTAGACCCAATCATGGGCGTTGCGTTCTGGAAAGATGACGTAGAAGTAAAAGCTGAAGAAGTGTCGATCACTTTTGAAGAAGGCTTCCCTGTTGCATTAAATGGCAAACGCATCGAAAACCCTGTTGAGTTCATTCTTGAAGCTAACCGTATCGGTGGTCGTCATGGTTTAGGTATGTCTGACCAAATCGAAAACCGTATCATCGAAGCAAAATCTCGTGGTATCTATGAAGCTCCGGGTATGGCACTTCTTCATATTGCTTATGAGCGTTTAGTGACTGGTATCCACAACGAAGACACCATCGAACAATACCGTATTAACGGTCTGCGTTTAGGTCGTCTTCTTTACCAAGGTCGTTGGTTCGATTCTCAATCATTAATGCTTCGTGAAACTGCTCAGCGTTGGGTTGCTAAAGCAATCACTGGTACTGTGACTTTAGAACTTCGTCGTGGTAATGACTACACTATTCTAAACACTGAATCTCCTAACCTCACTTATGAAGCTGAGCGTTTAACTATGGAGAAAGGTGACTCTATGTTTAGCCCTGCTGACCGTATCGGTCAATTGACTATGCGTAACTTGGATATCACAGATACTCGCGCTAAATTAGGTATCTACACAAACTCTGGCTTACTTGCAGTAGGTACAGGTTCTGCAGTGCCTCAATTAAAAGACAAAAACAAATAAGATTTGTTGAGTCATAAAAAACCGCGCATTTTGCGCGGTTTTTTTTTGCCGATTTCTAAGAATTTCTCAATTTTATTAAACATTAGGCCACATGTACTGAACGAATCGATTGATAGTAAATTTGATTCCGCCCGAGTTGTTTTGCACGATACAAAGCCTGATCGGCAATATTTAACAGTTCATCCTTCGTCATATTTTCAGCACGATATACCGTAATACCCAAACTAATAGTGACGTGATTTGAAACCTGTGATTTGGCATGTGGAATTTCTAAACGATCGATTGCTTTATAAATATTTGACGCTACCGCATAAGCACCATGCGCATCGGTTTCAGGCAATAAAACCACAAATTCTTCACCACCATATCGCGCTACAAAATCCATATGTCGAATGGCATTTTTAATGGTTTTGGCAATGGTTGAAATTACATCATCGCCTTTTTGATGACCGTAGAAATCGTTATAGTTTTTAAAATGATCAACATCGATAAATAGCACAGCAAGCGAGGTGTTATTACGTCGAGATTGCTCATAAAAGGTATCAAGCATTTCATCAAAAGTACGTCGGTTTGAAATCTTGGTTAATTCATCATGCTGACTTAAATGTAAAAGCTCTGTGGTATGAATACGATGGATTTTTTCACTAATATCCGCGCGCAGCATATTCAAAAATATCATCCGTTCACGCGCACAGAGCATCTTACTGATTGCAAAACCCAATACACAGCTTCCAATCAGTACACGCCCCAACACCATCACATCAAATTTCACTTCTAATGAAAAAAGCATCAACATGGTGACCACAGCAGCCAACAATCCAGACATCAACATTTGGACTGGTTTAACCCCCGTCAAAATATAGCTCAAGATGTAAATCATACAAAGGATCATCATGGCCTGATGTTTAAGTGCTTCGGTATACACGGTCATGGTGAGCCAAGACATTGAAATAACAGCCCAAAACACTACAAACATACTGGCATGTGAAAAATAAGGCTTCAGACGGTCGTAACGGGCAAAGGTATATAAAGCCAAAAGACACAGCGCACCATTGAGCTGACCAAGCAAACAACGAATAAAATCATGCACAAAATGCTGTTGATTAATTATCCAGTAATCTCCGGGAATGATCAGCATCGTGAGCACAAAGTAGATCAACACTCCCATCCAAAAAAAATGACGTATGTTGGTTTGCGCACGATCGAGACTTAAAGTCCAAAATTGAGTTTCCAGTTTTTTAGGAAACATTTCCCCTACACGACGAGTTTGCCGTGTAATCAGTTCCTCTATTTTTTCTTTATCGTATTGCAACTTTGCAAGGTTATACTTGTATTCCATTTCCAAGCATTTATCTAATTCTTTTAGTCATTTAAAAATACCACAGTTTTATTCTTTATTTATATCTGTTCAGTCATTTGTACAGAAATCTCGTTACCATTTTCACATTATTTGCATTATCATTTGTTTTATTTCCAAGCTTGGAATCGCTGTGAATACGATTACTCTTCTTCAGCCAGATGATTGGCATGCACATTTACGTGACGGTCTAGCCCTAAAGCGTACAGTTCCTGATTTAGCACAACAATTCTCTCGCGCGATTTGTATGCCAAACACCGTACCACCGGTAAAAACCGTTGAAGAAGCAAATGCATACCGTGAACGTATCATGGCACATGTTCCTGAAGGCGTTCACTTTGACCCGCGCATGGTGCTCTATTTCACAGACAACACACCTGCAAGTGAAGTTAAAAAAATTAAAGAATCTGAGCATGTTAATGCCATTAAGCTCTATCCAGCAGGTGCAACCACGAACTCGGACAGTGGTGTCAGTGACATTAGTAAAGTATATGGTGTGATTGAGCAACTCGAAGAACACCAAGTGCCATTACTCTTACATGGTGAAGTGACGCATAACCATGTCGATATTTTTGACCGTGAAAAACGTTTCCTTGATGAAGTACTTTCTCCACTGTTAAAACAGTTCCCTAAATTAAAATTGGTGCTAGAACACATCACCACAAGTGAAGCTGCGCATTTTGTATTAGAACAAGACCGTAATGTCGCTGCGACAATCACACCGCAACATTTATTGTTTAACCGTAATGATATGTTGGTGGGTGGTATTAAACCGCATTTCTATTGCTTACCGATTTTAAAACGCCAAACCCATCAGCAAACTTTGCTCGAAGTTGCGACCAGTGCAAACCCTAAATTTTTCTTAGGTACAGACAGTGCGCCGCACTCAAAAAATGCTAAAGAAAATGCATGTGGCTGTGCAGGATGTTATAGTGCACCAACAGCAATTGAGCTATACGCTCAAGCATTTGATCAAGTCGGTAAAATCGACCGTTTAGAAGGTTTTGCAAGCCACTTTGGTGCAGACTTCTACGGACTCCCTCGAAATACCAATACCATTACTTTGGTAAAAGAAGATCAAGTGATCCCTGAAAGTTTAGACTATTTGGATGGCGAAAAAATTATTCCGTTGTATGCGGGTAAGACCATCCAATGGAGAAAAGTGTGACAGATGAAACTCGACCAGTCATTGGTCAACGTTTCCGTGGATTCCTACCTGTTGTTGTCGATGTCGAAACAGCAGGTTTTAATTCACAGACCGATGCCTTACTGGAAATTGCAGCGATTCCTATTGTGTATGATGCAGAAGGTAATTTTGTACCGGGTGAAGCCCACCATGCACATATCAATCCGTTTGAAGGTGCCAACCTTGACCGTCGCTCACTGGATTTTATTGGTGTAGATCCATTTAATCCGATGCGTATGGCCATGGCTGAAGATGAGAAATCAGCATTAAAACGTATTTTTAAGTCAGTGAATGAAGTACGTCGTCAACAAAACTGCACACACGCGGTTTTAGTTGGTCATAATGCCCATTTTGACTTAGGTTTTGTACAGGCAGCGATTGCACGTACAGGAACAAAAAATCAAAATCCTTTCCATAGTTTTTCCGTATTCGATACAGTGACTTTGAGCGCTGTAATGTTTGGACAAACTGTGCTGGCAAAATCATGTATTCAAGCTGGTATTGAGTTTGATGGCAAAGAAGCACATTCTGCACTTTACGATACTCAGAAGACCGCTGAACTGTTCTGTTATATTTTGAACAAACTCGGCCCTCACCTACTTGACACTATGATGGCGGATCAATAAGATACCGCCATCTTCTAAACGTCCCTATCGTCTAGAGGCCTAGGACATCGCCCTTTCACGGCGGTAACCGGGGTTCGAATCCCCGTAGGGACGCCAATTTTTATTCAGACTTTCTCCAAGCTGAATATTCAAGTCTATTGAATACACATCACCACCTCTACTGATTAGTTAAAATTTTCATTCACTGAAATCGCTGTGTATTAAAAAAACACCTATTGCAAATAATTCTCATTTCTATTGATTATTTTTGTAAAGTTAATGATAATCGCTATCGTTTTTATCTGCATAATTATTGACAGCCATGCGCTTTGCCTATTCTCCTCTTAATATCGCAATTTTGACTGCTTTAGCATCTCAAGCTTATGCCAATGAAATTGATTCAACTCAAGTTATTCAAAGCAATAACCTCAAAATGACGCCGATTGAAGTTGAAGTCAAAGCCAAACAAGAAGTAGGTAAAACCGTCTACACCAAAGAAGATTTAGAAAAAACGCCGAATAGTTCGAAAAATATCACAGACTTTTTAAAAGTTAATCCAAATGTGCAGTTTAGCCGTGAACAACGTTCTGCAGATTCTCAGGCTGAGCTACGACCATCCGAGATATCTATTAATGGCGCGCAAACTTACCGAAATAAATTTGTAATTAACGGCGTCAATACCACCAATAACCTTGACCCTCTGGCAAGCGGAGACTCCTATTCAGGCAAGCTTGATGGTGGTTCACAAGGGATGGCTCTAAACACCGATTTAATTTGTAAATTAGAATTGATCGATAGTAATGTTTCTGCAGCATACGGCGAATTTACAGGTGGTGTAGTAAATGCTGAAACTTGTGCCCCAAATACTGAAATTGGCAAAATCCACGGCTCCGTCACTTACGACTACACGGAAAGTGATTGGTCACGTTATCATTTTACCGATGAAGAAGAAGCTGCAGAGTTTGAAGATCCAACATCATCAAATAATAAAGAATATAAAAAACACGGCCTAAGCCTGAACCTATACAGCAAACTCTCTGAACAATGGGGCATCAATAGTTATGCCTCTAAACGTGAATCTATCGTACCAGTAATGAGTGGTTTAGAAGATCGCAGTAAAGTCAAAAGTGAGCGTAATAATATCAACTTAGGGACTACCCTTTTTTACACACCTTCGGACACATCCAAAGCGAAGTTTGGATTTGATTTAGGGGATTTGGACAGTCTAAATTTCGTTGATAAGCGAATAAATTCAAAAAGCATTAGCAATACTGAAACACTGACATTCTTTGGTGAATTAGAAAACAAACTCAATAACTCGACATTAAAGCAAAATATTAGCTATCAAACGCTAAGCCAAGCGCGTGAAAATGATTCAACTACCGGTATTATTTGGAAGCAAACACCAACTAAAAATTGGAGTTCCAATCCTGGTGAAGGTTCAGCAAGTAGTGATCTGGAATTACGCCAAGATACATTTTCGTATAGTCTAAAAAATGCGTTTGATACCGTTCAGATCGGTAACAGCATGCAACAATTAAGCTTTGGTGTGGGCTATGACTATTCTAAAGTCGCATGGGAACGTCCTAACGATGCCTATATGTATAATCAGCCTAAGACTTTTACAGCTAGTTCAGGCATTAGCTGTACGGCAGGTGATATGCTTTGTGATGAAGCAACGGATGAAAATAACTATCAAGGCCAATACCAAACAAATGGCAAGTATTATCAAAAAGGTAAAGTTAATATTGACCAACAACGTGTGCATACCTTCATTGAAAACACATCGACTTGGGATAATTTTTCAGCGCGTTTAGGTTTACGTGCAGATTATGATAGCTTGTCGAAAAATTTAAATATTGCATCTCGTACTGCCTTTAACTATAAACCGCTAAAAAATGACCTTCTGTCCTTCACTACGGGATGGAATCGATATTATGCAAACTATACCTTAGCCACTGAACTGCAAGATCAACTTGCATTTTTGGAATACAATTTAAAACGCACAAAAAATCAAACTGAAGACTATTGGACTCAAACTGGGTTATCAGATTTAATATTAGCTAATTCCAATATTCAACGTGCCAATTTAAAGACCCCTTATGCTGACGAAATTGTGTTTGCCATTAATAGCCAAGTTAAAAACTGGAACCTTGGTCTGAAATGGGTGAATCGCGATAGCAAAGATGAAATCACAAAAAATCGTTTTATTGATCCAACAACCAGCAACACCATCGATCATTTTGAATATAGTAATAGTGGTAAAGCAAAAGCTGACATTTACACACTCACACTCAGAAATACGCTGCCAGTCGTTTATAAAAACTCTCTGCACGGGTTTAACTTTGGCTTTGATTACACTGAATCGGAAAAAAATTATTTAGACTATTCCGAGTCATATAACGTTAACAGTAATACCGCTGCTGAAGATCGCGATATTATCTTTAACGGCAGCCTCATCCAATTTAATGAACGTCCTGTTGAAAATTTCAATCAGCCTTGGACGGCTCGTTTTGGTTGGGACATTGAGTTTTCAAATTTACCATTAAAGATTAATAACTTCTTAAGCTACAAATCTGAATATAAAGATACGTATAAACTAAAAAACAAAGTTGAGCATGATGGTGTCCTGTTGGAAGCCTATGCCACAGATACAATTAGACCTCGATTTAGTTGGGATATGCGTACCACTTATGATTTGAATTTCTCTAAAGACTACAAAGCAATATTCGGTTTAACCATTAACAATATTACCAATCGACATAATATCTATACCACCCCAGGTATTAGTGAGTCGACCAACAGACTTAGATCTGAAATTGGGCGACAGTTCATTGCTGATGTCACATTTAAATTTTAATCTTCCCTATCAAGAGCGCCTTAAAAACGCTCTTGATTCATTTTAAAATAGACTAAAACATGAAAAAAATAATCTTACTCTTTGGCCTGTGCATAGTATGTCTCGGTATCTTCATCTACATTTTTAGACCCGAAGCCAGCCTACCGACAAATCTTTCAAATACTGTTGAGCACGATGCCAATCAGACAAATCAAACAGCATTGAATGATGACCAAGAATCTTCTATTCCCGAAACCAACGATCATGACACTCAAATACAAGCGAAAAAAACCAAAAAATTGAGCGAAGAAGCAATACAGTATTACCGAACAGCAAGTAAATACGGTTGGGAGTCAATCGTTCGTGATTTTGAAAATGGAACCATCCTAAAAAGTAAAATGCCTAAAGGGGAAATAGAAAAACTTTGCGAAATTGCACTGAGTCAAAGCACTGCCGATAAAACCAAACGCTTATTTAAAGCAAATTGCAAACCACTCAATGGCCGTTCATCCTCTATGATTATTAATGGCGCATTAACCAATGCAGAAGGCAAAATAGATCAAAACGAAATCATTGAAAAATTAAAACTCTACAAGTCGGAAAATGTTTTACAAACACACGTTACGTATAAATTTGGCCCGTATGAAGAAAAAAGCTCTTTGCAATCTAAAACAATTGGTTGGGGGCTTGAAGACGTTTTTGATTATTTGCTGAGTATTGGAGTCGATTACACGGGCGTGGATGGTAATTTAATTTTAGACAATATCAAAGGCCGTAACCCTTCTGTGAGTTTCGTTCAAAAACTACTGAATGCAGGAATCGAGCCCAATAGTAACGTTTATAAACAAATGGAACAGAATGACTTTTCAACCAAATATCCTGACGTTTACAATTTATTAAAAGCACACAAACCATGAAAAACATCGTTATTACCAGCTGCCTGCTAATGAGTATGCATTGCTTTGCAAATGCTCCAGTGCCACAAAATCACGCTACCAATGCACCATCAGTGAAAAACATTCACGACTTTAAAAAGATCAAAGGGATGACAAATGATGCATCTCGTTATTATAAATTTATAAACATATATGGTTGGTCAGCCATAGTGCAGGAATTTGAAAATAAAAATATTCAAAACAGTAAAATGAAAAATAAAGAAGTTAAAAAATGTGTGACACAGCGCATCTTATACTTCCACTTCAAGATATCAAGCGACTGATTGCTGCTAATTGCAAACCCAGCTCAAACGATGTCACTTTTAATACCATCAATAGGACTTTAAAAAATGGCGATGGTTCTATTAATGAACAAGAAATTATTGCTAAATTAGAATTTTATAATGCATTAGGATTATTAAAAACACATCAAACATACGGCCGTGGCTATCGTGCAGAAACATATAATTTACTCTACAAAGCTGCCGGTTTTGGTTTGCCTGATGTTTTTGATTATCTCCTGAATATCGGACTCACAGTAAAATATACCGATGGTAACTTACTAAATACACATTTTGATGGTCGCTCCCCTCAACTCGCTTTAACCCAAAAAATTTTAAAACTGGGTATCGAGCCAAATGCTTCAACCATCACAATCATGCAACAACGGAACTTTAAACAACACTACCCCGACATTTACCAAGTCATCCTATCCAATCTAGAACAGAAAAACCGTAAACTTTAATTAATTACAGCCTGACTGGTTTTGTTTATACTTCAGCTTGATCTATTTTGATGTAAGAATACCCTATGTTTAAAAAGTTGCTCTTGGTTTTAGCCATCTTATTTCCATCTGCACTCTATCTGTATATTGTGAGCCGCGATGACAACAAAGCCCCTGTAACCGAACAAACTCAAGTACCTGCAACCTCCGAAGCCGAATATCAAACTCCTGACCATTAATCTAATGGTCAGTGCTAAAGATTTAAATTTTAGATCAGTATTATCACATTATAAGAAAAATTCGATTTATCAATCATTTCACTGCATTCAATCATAAAATATACCTTTCATTCAATTTTCATTTCACTATGCAATCTCCCTCTGAACCTTCGCAACACTCGTCTGCTGAAGGTAAAAGTCCATCGCTTAAACGTGCGATGACGACTCGACACCTTGTGATGCTCTCACTTGGTGGTGCAATTGGTACTGGTTTGTTTATGGGTTCAGGTGAAGTTATTTCACAAGCTGGGCCTTTAGGCGCTGTTCTTGCCTATATTATTGGCGGTTTGATTGCCTACATGGTCATGCTCTGTTTGGGTGAACTTGCCGTACATTTACCTGTTTCTGGCTCTTTTGGTGCTTTTGCGACTAATTATATTGGCCCGGGTACCGGTTATATGGTGTCTTGGATGTACTGGTTGGGCTGGTCTGCCACCTTAGGTACAGAATTTACTGCGGCGGCTATTTTGATGCAGGAATGGTTTCCACAAACCTCTATTTGGTTATGGACACTGATCTTTGCAGCTGGCGTACTGATCTCTAATCTAAGTTCTACACGTGCGTTTGCAGAGTCAGAATTTTGGTTATCAATGGTGAAAGTTGCAACAGTGTTGATTTTCATCATCCTTGGTTTTGCCTGCATCTTTGGTTTCGTACCTTTCCAAGGCTATGAATCAGCTCCAATGTTCCACAATTTGACAGAACATGGTTGGCTGCCAAATGGTTTGTTCCCTCTGTTTGCCACGCTATTGATCGTGAACTTTGCCTTTAATGGTACGGAGATGATTGGTATCGCTGCAGGTGAAACTGAAAACCCTGAAAAGAATGTGCCTAAAGCCATTCATGCTGCGGTATGGCGCTTAATCATTTTCTTTGTCGGCACTATTATCGTCATCAGTTCACTGTTGACCTATACCGATGCAGGTTTAAATGTTGGTGGACATGGCGGCTTAAGTAGTAGCCCATTCGTTTCCGTATTTAACCTGATGGGCATTCCCTATGCAGAAGACTTAATTCGTTTCGTCATTATTACGGCTTTACTGTCTACAGCTAACTCTGGTTTATATGCTGCATCACGTATGATGTGGGCGCTGTCCGCACAAAAACAATTACCACGTGCTTTCGGCAAATTAAGCAAAACTGGTGTGCCTTATATTGCTGTATTGGTCACTATGATCGGTGGTTTACCAGGTCTATTGTCAGAACAATTTGGCGCAGATGTCATCTTCAAGAACTTGATGGGGGTTGCTGCCTTCACCATGGTGATCGTGTGGATGAGTATTTGCTGGAGTCAATTTAACTTCCGTCGCCAATGGCTGAAACAAGGTCATAGCGTGTCAGAACTTAAATTCCGTACACCATGGTTCCCGCTGGTTCCAATTCTTGGCTTTGTCTGCTGTACCGCAACAGGTTTAAGTATGGCTGCAGATCCTGAAATGCTTTCAGGCTTTATTGGCTGTCTGATCTTTATGGCGGCGTGTTATGCAGGTTATTATTGGTTATATCACGATAAATAAAATAGTTAAGGTGGCTCATTAGCCACCTTTTTTTATGAAACTATTTCTCTTCCCTATGAGAGAAAAATTAGGGTTTCCATATAAATTCAAAAATGATTTGTGGGAGCAGTTTAATCCACAAAAACCACTGTACAAATTATAATTTAAAGAAATAGTTCAACTGCTTTTCGTCAATGAGTTTTTATCCTCGCTCAACACCAAGATATAATCCCATACTTTCAACTCTAATGAGTCCTTTTCGGATTTTGCCCCTTTAGAAACATTAGCTAAAAGACACACAGCTACTATTGCTAGAAATATTTGGATAGATACTCTCAAACTTGTATTAGATATTAATTCAACAAAAGTAAAGTTAAAAACTATTAATGAAAGTGGCAAAAGCACCCGACTTGAATTCATCTGTTTTTTAAATTCAGGAAAATCACGATTAATAACCAATAAATCTTGTTTGTCTTTACTCCACAACATTGGCTCAAAACTTACATCCAATTTTTTTTCTAATTTTTCAAGTTCTACATCATCACTAGACAACTGATATCTTCGAACCTTTAAGATTAAATATAATTTAAAAAAGCTCTGGATATCTAAAAAATAATGAGAATCATCTAAAGATTTGAGGTGATTATACGTAATTCTACTTTCCCCATCTAAATCCCTAAATAAAAGTTCATCAATAATTCTTTCAAACCCTGATTTACTGATATACGAAGAAAAATTATTTGGATAAACTTCAAACCAATGCAAATAATTCAATAAAACTATATAGAATCTTTCATGGACTTTGCCCACATTAAATTGATTGATTTCAAATAAAATTCCAGAAATAAACTCATTAAAATTATTTTTCATTAAAAAAATTCTGTTTTTTGTTTCATTTATATACATTTAGAATATAACAATGAAACTCTATTTTGACAAATATAGATGGGCTATGTACTATACACCCACCTCAAAACGTCCCTATCGTCTAGAGGCCTAGGACATCGCCCTTTCACGGCGGTAACCGGGGTTCGAATCCCCGTAGGGACGCCAATTCTTCTGTCAGTTCTGACAAACTTAAAGTTTATTTATCTATAATTTATATTAATTGATTGCATCATCATTGCATTCTTCTCTACAATTACTCGCTTCATTATTTGATTCTCCTTTTTCTCTATGCAGTCATCACATTCTCCGAATGATGCTTCGCATCAGGGCAATTCTGCGCCGTTAAAACGCGCTATGAGTACTCGACATCTGGTGATGATTTCGCTTGGCGGCGCAATCGGTACTGGTTTATTTCTTGGTTCGGGTGAAGTCATTGCACAAACGGGGCCTGTAGGTGCCATTATTTCGTATTTTTTAGGCGGTATTATCGCCTATATGGTGATGCTTTGCTTAGGCGAGCTCGCTGTACATATGCCAGAATCTGGTTCATTTGGCGCTTATGCTAAACGCTATATCGGACCTGGTACGGGTTATACCATCACTTGGCTCTATTGGCTGACATGGTCAGTAACGCTAGGAACTGAATTTACCGCTGCTGCACTTTTAATGCAGGAATGGTTCCCAGACAGCTCTATGTGGATGTGGACCTTAATCTTTGGTGCTTTTGTATTCTGCTTGAATATGATTTCAACCAAATGGTTTGCTGAATCTGAATTTTGGCTAGCTTTAGTCAAAGTGATTACCGTTGTAGCCTTTATTATTTTAGGTCTATTGGCCATTTTTGGTGTTTTAGGCTATCGAGGCTATGAAGCTGCACCGCTGTTTAGCAACCTCACTGCACAAGGCTGGTTCCCTGAAGGTTTGTTCCCAATCTTCGCTACAATGTTGATTGTTAACTTTGCATTCTCAGGTACTGAACTGATTGGTGTTGCTGCGGGTGAAACCAAAGATCCAGCGAAAAATGTGCCTAAAGCCATTAACACGGCGATTTTCCGCTTGTTGATTTTCTTTGTAGGTACCATTGTTGTTATTACTGCATTATTGCCACACCAAGAAGCTGGCTTATCTGCCGAAGGTGTAAGTAGTTCACCTTTCGTAACAGTATTCCAGCACATTGGTATTCCTTATGCAGAAGACATCATCCGCTTTGTCATTATCACAGCCCTACTTTCTGCTGCAAACTCAGGTTTATTTGCTGCATCTCGAATGATGTGGTCATTGTCCTATAGTAAGCAATTACCTGCGGTGTTCTCTAAAGTGAACTCACGTGGTATTCCTTATGTTGCCGTGATTGTGACCATGATCGGTGGTATGCCGGGCTTACTTTCTGAGCAATTTGCACCAGAAACCATCTTCAAAAACTTGTTAGGTGTCGCGGCATTTACCATGGTGGTGGTATGGATGAGTATTTGTTTAAGCCAATTCAACTTCCGCCGTCAGTGGTATAAAGAAGGCAAAACTGCAAAAGATTTAGCTTTTGCTGCACCACTCTTCCCAATCGTGCCGATACTCGGTTTTGTATTCTGTCTGATTACCTGTATTAGTATGGTATTTGACCCAGAAATGTTAACTGGCTTTATCTGCTGTATGATCTTCATTGTGGCGTGTTATATCAGCTACTACACCTTGTATCACAACAAAGATTGATCTGCGTTGTCATACCAAACACGATAAAAGAGTAACTTCGGTTGCTCTTTTTTTATGGCTATATTTTAATAAAAGTAGAATAAAAACTGATCCGTCGATGAGGTGCAATATGCAGATCATCTTTATCCATGGCATGAATCAACAGCAACAAACTGCACGTTCGCTCGAACAGCATTGGCTTGCACTGTTGTCTCAAGGCTTAAAGCAAAGCCATCAAGAGACTTTTTTATCATATATACAGCACCATATGCGCATGCCTTTTTATGGAGATTTACTCACGCGTTATCATTTGCAGAATATGCTTCAAGCCAGCACCTTGACGCCTCAAACGTGGCCACATTTTCCGTTTATCCATCGCACTGAACTCCTAGAAAAATCACCAAAAGTACTTGAGCATCATGCCGTACAAAACAATCTACCTGACATCACCCTCAATGATGCTATTGGATTTAGTCAATCATTCAAATCGATCACTGCACTTGGCAAAGATCTTGCCCTACGCGATTTTGCAGTTTTAATGAATTATTTCCCAAAATTACATGCCACACTTTTGCATAAATTTTTGGTCGAAACTTATCTCTATTTATCCAATCCACACTTTATTCAGGCAGTTCATACTCGTCTGCATGAGCAATTACATCAAACGAAACCCACCCTGTTGATTGCACATTCGCTAGGTAGCGTGATTGCGTATCATTTTTTACTGTTACATCCTGAACTCAACATACAGCGCTTTATTACCTTGGGCTCACCTTTGGCTTTTCGTGTCATCCAAGCCCACTTACCTCAGCCTTTACAGCGACCTGATGCAATTTCAGGTGATTGGTTAAACTTTTATTCACATGATGATTTTCTCAGCGCTTTTCCACTGAGTCAGGCACCATTTGATTTTCAACCCGCCATTATCAACCAGCAAATTCAGACATCGATTGAACACCCACACGATATTGCTGGATATTTAACGCATCCAGAAGTTATTGCTACAATCTTACAAGTGTTGAAAAAACCGACATAAATAATGTATTTTTCAAACATTTTTAGCAAATTGTTTTAATTTTATGCACTCAACAACAAAAACTGAATTTATTTATAGAAAAGCGTTTGACACCCCCCGATTTTCACCCTAATATACGCCCACCTCTGAAACGTCCCTATCGTCTAGAGGCCTAGGACATCGCCCTTTCACGGCGGTAACCGGGGTTCGAATCCCCGTAGGGACGCCAATTTTCAGAAGTACATTTTATTAAGTCCCTATCGTCTAGAGGCCTAGGACATCGCCCTTTCACGGCGGTAACCGGGGTTCGAATCCCCGTAGGGACGCCATTATTTAGTCTAAAAACTTAGACTGAAATAAACGGTTTTAAAATTTGCTTTCTGTACTGTCCCTATCGTCTAGAGGCCTAGGACATCGCCCTTTCACGGCGGTAACCGGGGTTCGAATCCCCGTAGGGACGCCATATTCGAGTTGGTTTTAACCACTCATTAAAAAGCTCAAGCATTGCGACTTGGGCTTTTTTATTGCCTTAATTTCTAAATATTTCTTTTAAAAGTTTTGAATCATAAATGGCCTTAGGGGCAATCACCTGCTCATTTAGCGGAATATTTTGACCATAGCGCTGCCGCATTAGACGCTGCACTTCATATTGTTTTAAATCAAATTGTTTAAGTTGTTGTAACGGCGAAAGTTCGATTCCTAAAGCATGCTGATAAGCTTTCCAAACAATTTCAGAACAGTAAATTGCACGGTCATCCCATTCAAAATAAATATCATAGGGTTTGCCCAAGTACTTTTCTGCATTTTGTACTAGCTTCGTTTTCTGCGGCACATTTAAGGGTTGTTTGAGCCTTTTCACCACATAGTGAGCATTCTCCCCACGCGCGATCCATTGATTTAAAGCGGTATATTGCACAGGTTGAATAGCTTCAAGCACCCAAGTTTGGTTATTTTTATTTACGATCATGCCCATGTGACTATAAGGCGAATGTGTCGCCTTTTGAATGCTTAAACTTTGTTGTGACTTTGAGATATGAAAAATGATATCCCCCGTCTGAAATGTAGACTGGGCATAGAGAGCAGAACTGAGCCCCGAAAGAATGACTATTAATATTAAAATTTTAGACATTTTTATTGTAAGTAATATTGATATGAATGAAGGCAACCATAACATGGATGTATGCCGATTGCCCTTATTCTAATAATTCAATGATTGACTAAGCCGACTTACGTGAATTGACTTGCCCTTTAATGACCGCGGTTAAATTGCCTTTGAGATATTTAAAAAACACTTTTAACGGTGAAAGTTTAGGATTTGGCTGTTTTCCTTCACCAATCGATTTAAACTGAGCGGCATACCAAATAATTTCCATAATCGCCATTTTATCAATCATCGGTATGCCAGTTTTAATTTTGTCCACACCATAACGAACATCCTGACCCGCCAATAAACGATCAGCCAAATCGACTTCAACAGCGAAAGGACGTGCAATACCAATAAAATCACAAGCTCCACTGTCTAGTGCAGCATTCATGCCTTGGACGGTTCTAAACCCGCCGGTAACCATTAACGCGCATTTCACTTCTTTACGGATATTGTCCGCAAAATCGAGGAAATAAGCTTCACGAGCAATGGTACTGGCTTTACGTTTTTCTTCTTTAGCACCCGCCATCGCTGGCGCTTCATAGGAACCGCCCGAGATTTCAATCATATCAATCCCTGCGGAATCGATTGCCTTAAAGACCTCAATCACATCTGTTTCGCTAATTCCGCCACGTTGGAAATCAGCAGAGTTGAGTTTGACCGAAATAATAAAATCATCTGTCGTCGCTGCACGAACTGCCTTATAGATTTCAAGCAAAAAGCGCATGCGGTTTTCATTTGAACCGCCCCACTGATCTTGACGTTTATTGGTCAGTGGCGACAAGAACTGACTAATTAAATAACCATGCGCACCATGCAATTGCACGCCTTCGAAGCCTGCCTTTTCACAAATGTGTGCGGCACGTGCAAAACGCTGAATGATATCTAAAATTTCATCCTCACGAAGTTCGCGTGGTGTTCCAAACGTTGTGGCTAACATCGGACTAAATGGCACAGCAGATGGTGCAACCGTTTCTTTATTTAAACCTTTAGGACATTGGCGGCCAGGATGTGAAAGTTGAACCAATTGCACCATGCCGTGCTTCTTGCCTAGCTCAGCCCACTGTGTTAACTGTGCTAAATCACGCTCAGTTTCAGCGACAACAACCCCCGGCTCATTTTTAGCACGGAAATCCACCATGACATTACCCGTAATGGCACAGCCTAAACCACCCTTCGCCCAAGCTTCATATAATCCAAAATGTAAGTGATTGGGTTGGCCTGCGGTATTGGCCAATGCTTCACTCATTGCACCTTTGATGATGCGATTTTTAAATGTGGTATTACGAATTTTAAAGCTTTCAGCTAAATGGCTCATGGCAATGTCCAAAATGAAATAACAAGTCCTGAGTATTTACTCTAATTATTATTTTCTAAAGGTCAAGGATATTTTGACAATGACACTTGTCAAAATATCCATAAGTTTAATTTTAGTATTGGCTGGCTTCAATTAATTTACGGGTATAGTCCGTTTGTGGTCGTGCAAATAGATCTGCGGTGTCTTGAAATTCCATGACTTTGGCATGGCGCAGTACCAACACTTTTTGACAGAGGGCTTTGACCACGTGTAAATCGTGACTGATAAATAAATAACTCATATTAAATTCTTGCTGCAAACGCCGTAGCAGCTTCACGATGGCTTTTTGTGTCGTCCGATCAAGCGCCGATGTGGGTTCATCGAGAATCAGCAGTTTAGGACGTAAAACCAGCGCACGTGCCAAGACAACTCGCTGTCGTTGCCCACCCGATAACTCATGTGGATAACGCTGCTTAAATGAGCTGGCTAATTCGACTTTCTGCAATGCTTCATCTATACGCTGTGCAATTTCATTTGCAGATAAATGCTGTAAGGCCAGACCTTCGCCAATGGTTTGCTCTACATTTAGCCGTGGATTTAAACTACTGAATGGATCTTGAAAGACAATTTGAAATTCACGACGTAAAGGTCTGAGCTGTTTTTCTGAAAGTTGATTGATGGCGTGTTGATTTAACATAATTTCACCATCACTTTCTATGAGCCGAGCAATAGCCAGTGCTAAAGAGCTTTTGCCTGAACCACTCTCTCCAACAATACCAATCGACTCACCTTCAGCCACTGTTAAATCCAAAGCTTCTACCGCAACGACATAATTTTTAATGCGGTTCAATAAGCCTTGTTTGACTGGGAACTTCACTCCTAACTGGCGTAATTCTAAAAGTGTCTGCGTTTGCGAAACCTGTATTGCTGAACCAAAATCATGGTCTAATAAATTTTTGGTATACGCCTGCTTCGGCTGCTCAAAAATTTCCTGAACACCACCTTGCTCCACCACTTGCCCACGATTCATCACAATCACATGTTCGGCATAGCGCTTGACCAAATTCAGGTCATGGCTAATTAATATCATCGCCATATTGCGCTGCTGTTGTAGCGACTTTAATAAATTTAAGATTTGCGCTTGCAAAGTGACATCTAAAGCCGTGGTTGGCTCATCAGCGATTAAAATATCAGGATCTAAGGCCAATGCCATGGCAATCATGACACGTTGTCGCTGCCCCCCAGATAACTCATGTGGGTATCGTCTTAACTTATCTTCAGCATCAGGAATACCAACATCATTTAATAATTCTATAACCCGCTGCCGAGTTTTTGCCTTCGACCATCCCTGTAACAACAGTGACTCACCAACAATCTTTTCAACCCGATGTAAGGGATTTAAAGCTGTCATCGGCTCTTGAAAAATCATGGCAATTTTCTGTCCACGAATGTTTCGGTGCTGCTCAGGACTCAGTCCAAGAATATTCTGTCCACTCAGGCTGACGCTGCCTGTGACCTGCAGATCACTTGGCAACAAACCGAGTATAGCTAGGCTGCTAATCGATTTACCAGAACCGCTTTCTCCAACAATGGCTATCGTTTCACCTGTATGCAATTTAAAATTCAGGTCTTCAACCAAGACCTGTGCTGCATGGGAAATATGTAAATGTTCCACTTCTAACACGATGGGAGGTACATTAACTTGATGATTATTGACGTCTAGGATCGAATGCATCACGTGTCGCCTCCCCAATGTAAATCAATAAAGACAGCACGATCGCTAAGGTAAAAAATCCCGATAAGGCAAGCCATGGTGCATTCAGATTGTTTTTCCCTTGAAGCAATAACTCACCTAATGACGCGGCATCAGGCGGTAAGCCATATCCCAAGAAATCTAAGGCTGTTAGTGCCGTAATATTTGCCGTAAGCATAAAAGGTAGCTGTGACAAACTGGAACTCATCGCATTTGGTAAGATATGCCGAAACATAATGGTGCCATCTGTGACGCCAAGGCTTCGTGCTGCACGTACATAATCAAAATTACGAGCACGTAAAAACTCTGCACGAACCAAGCCGACTAAAGTGGGCCAACCAAACAACAGCATAATGACAAAGAGCCAATACACACTCGGCGTAAACATGCTAACCAAAATCATCACCATGAATAGCATCGGTAGTCCGCCCCAGACTTCCAAAATACGTTGACCAATGAGGTCTATCCAGCCACCATAATAGCCCTGAATCGCCCCAACCATAATACCCAATACGGCTGAAGCAAAAGTTAATGCAAAGCCAAACAGGAGCGACACACGTAATCCATATAAAATACGCGCGAGCACATCACGCCCTTGGTCATCTGTACCAAGCCAATTTTGTGTAGTCGGTGCAGATGGCACAGGCACAGCCAGCTCTAAATTCGGTGTTTGATAGGAAAATTTAATCAGTGGCCACACAGCCCAGCCTTTCTCTTCAATCAGTTGCTGCACTACAGGATCTTTATAATCTGCCTCAGTTTCAAATACACCACCGAAAGCTGTTTCTGGATAGCTTTTTAGTACGGGTACATATAAAGAATCATCGTATTTGACCAAGAGCGGCTTATCATTGGCAATGAATTCGACAGCTAGTGACAACATAAAAATCAAGGCAAAGCTGATAAAGCATGTAAAGCCTAATTTATTTTCTTTAAAACGTTGAAAACGTGCTTGCATGATCGGAGACATTATTTTGCCCCCTGCGAATCAAAATTAATTCGTGGATCAATCATTTGATACATGACATCACTGATTAATCTTAATATCAGCCCCATCAAGGTAAAAATAAACAAGGTGCCAAAAATCACTGGATAATCACGCTGTACAATGGCTTCAAATCCTAATAACCCCAGACCATCTAGATTGAAAATAATTTCAATAAATAGATTTCCCACAAAGAAGATGCCAATTAATGCTTCTGGTAGACCAGCAATAACAATGAGCATTGCATTACGAAATACATGACCATACAGCACACGTGATTCGGTCAAACCTTTAGAACGAGCAGCAAGAACATATTGCTTATTTAATTCTTCCATAAAAGAGTATTTGGTCAGATAAGTTAAGCCAGCGAAACCACCAATTACCATAGCAAACAAAGGCAACACCATATGCCAAAAATAATCTGAAATTTTGCCAAATACACTTAACTCAGCAAAATTCTCTGAAACTAAACCTTGTAGAGGAAACCACTGAAAATATGAACCACCTGCAAAAAATACAATGAGTAAAATGGCAAAGGCAAAAGCAGGAATGGCGTAGCCGATAGCCAATAAAATAGACGTACTTTTATCAAATAACAGACCATGTTGACGGGCTTTTTTAATGCCTAATGGAATAGACACCATATAGATCAGCAAGGTACTCCATAAGCCAAGGGATAAGGATACAGGCAGCTTTTCCCAAAGTAGCTGGGTCACAGGCTTATCTTTAAAGAAACTGGTACCAAAATCTAGCGTCACATAGCCCTTTAACATGAGCCAAAAACGTTCGAATAATGGTTTATCGAAACCATATTGCGCTTCGATTTTTGCCACCATTTCTTCACTGAGGCCTTTAGCACCTTGGTATTTACTGCCTGTCGTCGCAGTTTCACCACCACCTGTGTTTCCCATACCTTGAAAGGATTCTGCTTGCTGTATAGCTTGCTCAACAGGTCCTCCCGGTGCAATCTGAATCACGACAAAGTTAATCAGTAAAATGAAAAACAATGTTGGAATAATCAGGAGCAATCTTTTTAAAATATATGTGCCCATGTTGCTTTAACATTCCCTGTCATTCATTAGTATTTATTGTTGGCGCAAATAGTTTGCAACTTTTTTCGATTGCGCTTCATTACTCCACCAATAATCAATACCTGTTGATAATTTTGGTTTTACTTTTGGCTGTTGATACATATTCCAATACGCAAACCATTTTTCACCTTTACCATAGGTTGGAATTTGATAATACCCAGCTCTTAATAATCGATCCAATACTTTGGTACGCACCACCAATTGTTCACGATTTGGTGCCCGAATCACCTGTTGTATGACCTCATCAATGATTGGACTTTTAATGCCAGCATAGTTGTAATTACCAGGCTGATCCGCCGATGCACTTCCCCAAAATTGCGCTTGCTCATTACCCGGATTGAGCGACTGTGGCATAACATTTGTTGTCATATCAAAGTCTTTCGAACGCATCCGTTCTATATATTGAGGCACGTCCACTTGACGAATATTTACAGTCACACCTAAGCGTTTCATATTGCGCACAAAAGGCATTAATGTTCGCTGTAAGCCATCTTGGTGAATGAGAAACTCAATACGAATGGCTTGACCATGTCGGTCTAATAATTGACCATTTCTAAATCGATAACCAGCATTTATTAATAGCTGACGAGCAGTCAATAAATTATTTCGATTAAATCCACTAGCATCTGAAACTGGATATTTCCAGTTGGATAACACCCCTTTACGCTCTAAAGGGGTTAATTTCGTTAACAATGGTTTTAAAATTTGCATTTCAGCATCTGAGGGTACCCCTTTAGCTTCTAACTCACTATTTGAAAAATAGCTTTGTAGGCGCTGGTATTGACCATAAAACAGAGCTTTATTTTGCCATTCAAAATCATAAGCATAGGTTAAAGCTTGTCGAAAACGAATATCATTAAACGGCGATCGACGCGTATTAAATACAAAACTTTGAGTTGCAATTGGATTTTCATGCTTATCACGATACTTCACCACCATTCCTGCAGTGATGGACGGAAACTTATATTCCGTCACCCATTTTCGTGCTGTAAATTCCTCATGCAAAGTATATTGGCCAGACTTAAAGCCTTCAAAAGCAACATCTAAATTTCGGTAATAGACATATTTCAAATGATCAAAATTATATCGTCCGCGATTAATCACTAAATCACGTCCCCAATAATTAGGATTGCGCTTAAAACTAATACTACGGCCAGAATCAATTCGATCAAGTAAATACGGGCCAGAACCTAAAATCGGCTGCATAGTAATTTTAGTAAAGTCTTTTTTTGCCCAATCTTTTTTGGAATAAATCGGCATTTGCGCCAATATTAATGGCATTTCAGCGTTATTACCCGACTTAAAGGTCATTTTGACTTCATATTTAGATAACACTTGGGTTTTATCTAAATCTGCCAAATACATTTGTAAACCTGGATTTGACTTGGTCTGAAAAGTATCAAAACTAAATTTAACATCTTCAGCTGTGAGTTCAGAACCATCACTAAATCGTGCTTTTGGATTTAAGTGATAAATGACAAAATTAGTATGATCGGGGTCGAACGTTACCTTCTCAGCTAATAATGGATACATCACGCCAGGTTCATCTAAAGAGCTATCCATAAGGGAGTCAAATAAATAATTTACCCCCTCAGCCGCACTGCCCTTACCATTCATACTGTTTAAATTGTCAAATGTCCCATTTGATGAAGTACTTAAATATCCACCTTTGGGTGCAGAAGCATTGGCATAAGGCATGACTTTGACAGAGTCATATTTGGGTGTGCTATGAATCGCAATATAAGGCGTGGTCTGTATCGCAGACCACACACTTTGACCGAACAGAGTAAGCACACAAATCCCAATAGCTTGATGTGCTGATTTGAACGACACCAACATCACTGACAACTCCCTGTAGTCGTTGCTTAATTCGGTACTTTAATCACGTCACCAATACGTAACTGAGCAGACGGTTGTATATCATTCATTTCAGCAAGTTTTGATGTATCAAGTCCATAACGGCTTGCTAAACCAATCAATGTATCGCCGCGTTTAATACGGTATTCACTGATAGTTTTAGGGACTTGTAAATTTTGACCGACACGCAGCCCTGCACGGGGGTTCAAGTTATTTAATTCAGCCAATGCTGCCACAGTTAAACCTGTCCGACTAGCAATCGAATTTAAAGACTCGCCTGATTTCACAGTATAGCTTTCAGTATTTGTTGGTTTCACATTGCTCGTAGAGGATTTAGCTTCCGTTTTTTTGGTTTCAGTTGCTTTACTAGCTACATCAGCAGGTAGTTCACCATCTACTTTTAAACGCTGCCCTACACGAATCGCACTATTGGTATTTAGGCCATTTAATTCAGCTAAATAACGTAATTGAAGATGATATTTCTTCGCAATCACACCCAATGTTTCACCTGATTTCACCACATGAATATCGGTCGCATCAACGGAATTCGTTCGTGTATTGGTTTTGCTTTCAATTTTGGTCGCCTCAGTTTTGGTTTCTACTTTAACCGGTGCGACATCACCTGTTAATTTTAATTTCTGCCCAATGCGTAGACCAGAACTACGCTCTATACCATTTAAATTTGCGACATAGTCCATGCCTAAATCATAGCGACTAGCAATGCCTGTCAGTGTATCGCCAGACTGCACCACATATGTATCCGGAACAGTTGAACTTGCAGGAACTTTAATGCTTTGCCCAGCCATCAGCCCACTATTTACCGACATATCATTTAGACTCGCCAATTCTGACAAACTGATTTTTGACTGCGTCGCAATGCTGTAAAGCGTATCACCACGCTGCACTTTATAGCTTTCAACTTTATACGCAGGATCAACTTTGACATTTTCAATGCGATTCACGACTTTGCTTTCGAGCTTCTCAACTTCTGCTACAGCTTGTAATGGCACATTAATTTTTTGCCCCACCATCAAGCTACTGCCAGCCGTTAAGCCAGTTGTTAAATCTGCCAACTCTTGATTTGACAGCGCATAACGATCTGCAATAAGTTTTAGATATTCACCACGTTTTACCGTGTAGGATTTGGTTTGAACTTTTGCAGGTTTTTCAACAACTTGAGCGGATTTCTTGTCAGCTTCCAATTTTGCTTTCGATGCAGGCGTTTCTTTTAGGGATAATTTCTGTCCAACATATAAACCACTCGTGGTGGTTAAACCATTGTAGTCGGCGAGTTGCTTCGTACTTAAACCAAATTGGCTCGCAACAGCTGTAAGACTGTCATTTGCTTTCACCACATAGCTATCTGCGATAGGCTTAGCTTTCGATTCTTCATTATTTTGCACAATCGGTTTCGCATCATATAAATAGATGGTCGTACCGACATACAAGGTCGAATCTGGCGAAATTTGGTTCCAAGCTGCAATATCACGCCAATTCACGCCATTTTTCATCGCGATCAACGCTAATGTGTCGCCCGCCAAAACTGTATAAGTACTGCGTTTACCTTTAGGTGGTACAACTACAATTTCAGAATCTGTACGAATGACATTTTTACCTTGGTTGCGTTTGGCTTCTTCGGAATCTGCACCTGTATTTTCAGCCACGCTTTTCGGGTAAGAGAACCCTTTCGTCAGTTCTTTACCTTGTTGATCTGCAATCGACTGACTGGTCTGAATCGCAGTTAACTTAATCTTACCATCGTAAGGATCGACAATTTCAGTGCCCTTCGGCGCAATAGCTTTAATTTCCTGAACGACTTCTTCTTGTTCTGCTTTAGTCGCTACTGGTTTTAATACCTCATCGACTGTTTTGGTCTCACCTTCAGCTTTAATAGCCGCCATGATTTGCTCACGCTCATTTGCGCTGAGTGGTGGCTCGACAGACACGGCTTTCACAGGAGTCGAAGGTGTTACAGCGACTGGAATACGCGGCGCACTTGGAATATCACTATTCGATGCAAATGCAGCCAAAGCAGATGATCCTATTGGCGTTTTGCCTTTCGTACCTGACAGAATACTTGGCGTTACCGTTGTAGCGACTACAGGTGGTTTGGCAGAAGCTGTCACTGTCGGCTGTGTTTTAAGCGTAGGTGGCGTCACTTTAGCGGGCTGAATAGTTTTACTATTTAATTCCGGCGGAGTAACACGTGACGGTGTTATTTCAACATTATTTTTTGGTAAGTTATAAGTTGAATTACTTGCCCAATAACCTGATGAACCACCTGATTGTAATTTTTTCAAACGTGCATCGACTGATGGACTCACATCCGCAGGAATTAAAATCCGCATTGGGCTGCTGCTATCAATCACATCGCCACGATGACCAGGATTTAGTGCATAGAGTTCTGCACGACTTAAACCAGTAATAGATGCAATTTCATTTAAATTTGCAGGCCCTACAGCCACTTCACGAAAGTGTGGACGGTTGGCAATTGGCGGCAAACTTACGCCATAGGCACTTGGATTTTTAATAATTTGAGCAACAGCCAAGAAACGTGGAACATAGTTCATAGTTTCTTGTGGCAGTTTTAGCGACCAATAATCGGTTGGCAAACCTGCTGCACGGTTACGGTTAATCGCCTGTTGAATACGCCCCGGCCCTGCATTATATGAAGCCAATGCCAATTCCCACGAACCAAACTGGTTATGTAGCGCACCTAAAAACTCATAAGCTGCACGCGTAGATTCAACTACGTCACGACGACCGTCATACATTGAGGTTTGTTTTAAGCCGTAAATACGTCCGGTACTCGGGATAAACTGCCATAAGCCTGCTGCGGCTGCACTTGAGGTTGCTGCTGGGTCATAAGAACTTTCAATCACTGGCAATAATGCTAATTCGGTCGGCAAACCACGACGTTCGGCTTCTTTAACCGTGTGATATAAATAACGGGATGCACGCGCACTTAAACGGTCAATATATGGTTGACGTGAAATAAACCAACCACGCTGGGCTTCGATTCGCGTATCCCAGTGGTTCAAATCCATTTTGAAACCAACAGTCATTCGCTTCCAAACATCACCGTGCTTCAGTACTAAAAGGCGATCGCCTTCTACGGCACGCATGTCTGTTGCAGAAAGTAAATCTTCGAGTGAATCTAAACTATTGGCATCGAGAAAGTTGGAGCCGACTTGTTTACTTGCTGAGTTCTGCTTAGTCGTTTGCGATGAAGAACAGCCCGTCAGACCAAGAGCTGCGAGTGCAGAACCCAAGACTGTAAATTTAAAAATTTGTGGTAACGTAGGCTGCCAGACAGTCGCAGTTGATTTGTACATAAAAAAATCCAGACAACTCATATAAAATTTATTTTTTAGATATGCCATTGTAGTGAAGCAGGACACAGACACAAGGCGTTAATTTAACGCTATTTCAGTATAAATGTTACAAGAAATTAAAAAAATCGCCAGAAATGGATTTCTCTCCGTCATTTGCGTTATACAATATACGGTTCTGAATGCTCGTTTTTCTCCGGATTTGATTTATGTCTCAAACAATCACGCTTTATGTTGATGGTGCATGTAAAGGCAACCCTGGCTTAGGGGGTTGGGGGGCGTATATCATCCGTGAAACTGGAGAAGAAAAACTCTGCGGCGGCGAAGCTGAAACCACCAATAACCGTATGGAATTGACTGCGGCAATTGAAGGTATTCAACACTGTCCGTCCGATGCAAAACTGATCATTTGGACAGACTCTAACTATGTCAAACAAGGCATTACCGAGTGGATTCATGGTTGGAAAAAGAAAAACTGGAAAGATGTTAAAAATCCAGATCTGTGGAAATTACTGGATGCAACTTGTCAGGGTCGGGAAATTGAATGGAACTGGATTAAAGGGCATGCAGGCCATCCGGGAAATGAAATGGCCGATCAATTGGCCAATCTAGGCGCAGAAAAAACCCTCGAACAGATCAAACAAGCAGCAGCAACTACAGCTGAAGCACCTAAAAAAAAAGCTGAACCTGACTGGCTGTTAAACGATCCTTTTGGACTCGAATTTGCTGATAGCGACGATGAAGAAGAAATCTCTGAAGAAGCAATGATTGCAAATGAAAGCATTATTGATGCTTCAATTCAGGAGTCTTCAATTGCTCAGCCGCTAGAAATTGCTCCGTCACGTGAAATGACTACTGACACAGCGATCAATGCAGAGCAGATTGATGACATTACGATAGAACAACAAGCAACTGACACTGCTTCAACGTTGAATGAAGCTGCCCCTATCCAGTCTAAGCAAGCTGGTGAAATCCATCCAATGATTGTCATTACACCAGCAACCGTCGATGTATCTGGCCCACGACAATTAATTTTGGATACGGAAACCACAGGTTTCTATTTCCAAGATGGCGACCGTATTATTGAAGTCGGTGCGGTGGAAATGATTAACCGCAAACTAACCGGCAGCTCAATCCATATTTATATCAACCCGCAAAAACCTGTCGGTGAATCTGAAAATATTCACGGAATCAGTGATGACTTTTTAAAAGACAAACCACTGTATGCTGAAATTGCTGATGTCTTATTTGACTATCTAAAAGGCGCAGAAATCATTGCGCATAACGCAACCTTCGATATGAACTTCCTTGATATGGAGTTCAAACGTGCAGGTTTTGTGGCCTTATCGGAAGTTTGCGAAGTTACCGATACCTTGGCTATGGCCAAAGCCAAGCATCCGGGTCAGAAAAATTCACTCGATGCGTTGGTGCGTCGTTACGAAATTCCACAACGTGACCGTACCTTCCATGGTGCGTTACTCGATGCGGAAATTCTGTCTGACGTATACCTAGCAATGACGGGCGGTCAGGTTTCCTTTGATATCGATGCCCTGACCCACTCGCAAAATGAAGATGGTTCGCAAACCCGCGCCGCTGTTGAAATAGAATTACCCGTGATTTTACCTTCCGCAGATGAACTTGAAGCCCATGAGACATGGGTCAAACAATTTGAAGAAAAACATGGTACACCTTGCCTTTTTGCGAAATAAAATCTAAATTTCGTGTTACTTTTTGTATATAAACAATTCTTACATACGCTATAGTAAAACCATAAACATGGACCGCCTTAAGGGGCGGTTAATAAACAAGATAAAACATCTAGGAAAGGTGCAGATACATGTCTTACCAAACCTCTATCCATTTTGATCCAACGGCTTTGCTGATAATAAAAAATGAGGTTGATAACTCAATCAAGTTAGTCGAATCAGCAGTCAGCACCTTAGTTGAAGATCAAACTTTACCTTTCGGGATTGATGATGCACTGATTCAATTTGAACAATGTGCTCAAGTACTAGCTTTAGTTGATATGCCAAGTTTGGCAAAAATCGCTCAATATTCAGCAGAGTTAATGCGCAAGATCATGGGGAATCCTGCGCAAATTAACACTCAAGATGTCATCGCACTGAGCGAAGGCACGACCATGCTGAAACGCTATATCGAATTTATCTGCTTGCGTGAAGTTAAAATTCCACAGTTCCTGCTGGACAGTCTTAATCGTCTAGAACTGTCTTTGGGTAAACCTCTAACGTCGGAAGGCCAACACATTGAGTCCCTACTCGATTGTATTACTCCTGACTTTGACTTACCTCAAGCTCCTGCACTTGAAAAATCAAAATACGTTCACCGTCTGTATAAGTTGGCGTTGAATAAATTGATTAAACAAGAAGAAACTGAGCTGGATTTGCAAGCGATTAAATTGGTCGGTACGTATTTAGCAGGTCTTTCAGACAAACATCCAAGCAAACAATACTGGAACTTGGTTTTTGTTGCGTTTAATCAAATTGATCAAATCTTAATTACCGATGCTCGTTTACGTACCTTGGTAAGCATTGAACGCAATATGGCTCAATATTTTGCAGGAACTGAGCGCTTTAAAGCATCCATTTCTGATTTAGCCAATGTCTTAAGTCTAAGTATTAGCCAAGAAGATGACATTTCTCATCATATTCGTGGCAAGTTAAATATCGGTGAAGACCTTCTTACCGACACCCAATTGCAAGTTTTCAGTCGTCATTTATATGGTCCTGACTTCGAAACCATGCATACCATTGGTGAATTGGTTACGACTGAAATGACGCAAATTCGTAATGATATTGAATTTAACTATCAAAATATGACGCCTGAAAAAACCCAAGAACTTCAAGCGAAATTGAACGAATTGGCAAATATTTTCAAAGTCTTGAACTTAAATGAAGCGTATAACGACCTGTCGCGTCAAGCTGCGTCATTAGGTAATGCTGAGATTTTACAAGATGAAAGCTTTGCCCAGCAGTTGATGAACAATATCTTGTCTGCCATGAACTCGATTGGTGTGCTTGAGCGTCATCACACTTCTAGCCGCTTACAACTTCGTGTGAATAATATGAATATTTCACTCGACCGTTTAGATGAAGCACACGCTGCTCTGTTAAATGAGACCAAGGTTTTAATTGATGCTGCTAGCCAATCTTTGGTTCAGTATTTACAAAACCAAGATTTGACACAACTTGAAGCGACTGCAACTCAATTCCGCGAAATTGGTGGTGCAATGTTGTTCCTCAATGCAGATGCGGCTCAAAATGCACTGAACTCAACAGCTCAATTCATTTTGAAACGAGTTGAATCGTCAACAGCCATTGAAGCAAATGAAGTGAATCAAGCATTAGATTCATTGGCAAGCGCAGATATGTTGATTGACAATTTAAAGAACAAACAACCTGTTTTACAGGGCATGTTTAAGGTAGCATTGGACAGTAGCGAAAAACTGAAATCAGCAGCAGCCTAATGTCTAAATTGTCACTTGCGTATATCTTCAAACAACAGCAATTGCTGGTCGATGAAAACTTTCAACTTCCCGAAGTTGAGCAACTCGCAAGTGATTTAAATATTGGCACGGGTGATCAAGTGATTGCCCGTGATCTACTTGAAAATGAGCCAATTCCTGATGGCTTACAACTCATTCCTATTCGCCAGCTTCTACAACTTTGGAATGTACAGCAATTTGAACAAGCCAGCCGTGCTATTCAACTCTTAGAATGGCGCCGTAATCATAAATTTTGTAGCCACTGTGGTACAGCAACTCAAGTCCACGCCACAGAATATGCCATGGTTTGCCCTGCTTGCGGTTATCACCAATACCCTCGTGTAAACCCCTGTGTCATTACCGTCATTACCCGTGGTGAAGATGAAATCTTATTGGCTAAAAATGCGAAAAATGTCCGGGCAATGTATGGGCTGATCGCAGGTTTTGTTGAAGTCGGTGAAACTTTAGAAGAAGCGGTTCGTCGTGAAACTGAAGAAGAAGTTGGGCTGAAGGTCAAAAATATTCAATATCTGGCAAGCCAACCTTGGCCCTTCCCAAGTAATTTAATGATCGCATTTAAAGCAGAATATGCTTCAGGTGAACTTCAATTACAAGAAGAAGAAATAAGTGATGCGGCTTTCTTTAAATTTGATGCATTACCTGAAATTCCGTTCAAAGGAAGTATCGCCCATTCGATGATTATGCATGTCATCCATGGGTCTGCTGTTGCAGATGACACCGAAGCATGGTTATAAGTAGCTATTTTTAGTAAATAAATCATGCAATAAAAAAACCGCCATACTTGGCGGTTTTTTATTTTCAATCATTTAACCAAAGACATTAAGGTGGACTAATTTCATCGAGTACACGCATGATTTCAGCTTTGGTTTTAAAGAAGCGACTAAATAGACTCGAAACTGAACCAATCATCGTGATGTGCCCAACACGAGGGATTTGAATCAATTGACTATGGTTGCCTGAGGCTTTTAATCGACGATCAAAATCTTCACTATTGCTATGGCCAACGATATTGTCTTTATCCGCAGTGAATAGATAATGCTTCACTTGATTGTGCTCAACAAAATAATACGGCATCACTTGTTGATACGGTACATTTTGATCAAAGGCATCTGCACAAATCGGATCACCCTTATAATCAAAATGATATGGCCCTGCCAATCCCACAATTGCACGAATATTCTCTTTCACTTGTAGCTGATAAGGCGTCGGATGATACAGTGCAGACATGACATTAAATGCCCCTGCCGAATGTCCCATTAACACCACATTTTCCACTTCAATCTGCAACTTATGCTGAGACTGCGTCAAATAGTTTAATGCAAGGCTAAGATCATCAATTGAAGCCGGAAAAATATATTCAGGTGCGAGATGGTAATTAATGACAGCAACATCGAAGCCTTCTTTGGCAAAAGCTTCACCAATGAATCCATAGTCCTTTTTGTCACCATGCATCCACGCTCCACCATGTACAAACACGATGAGTGGACGTTGCTGACGAGGTGCTGACGTGCGATACAAATCTAGGCGATGGCGCGCTTTTAGACCATAAGGGATATTGTTTTGAACATGATATCCTTGTTTGGGTGTCAGTCGATTTAATGCATAACTGCCAAAATCATATAACCGAAAATTTCGGTATATAGATTTAGCCAAATCCATTTTTTGCTGAAGCCGCAGAGACCATTGATTCATATTTTACAGCATCATTTCCGACATTTTATTGAGCATTTGGATCGACAGCATCCGGATCTATCGCTACAGGCGTTTGTACTTCAGGTTGCACATTACCTACAGCAGGTGTGGTGTAACTTGAGTTAATTGAACGTGCCTGTGGATTTGGGTTCTGATCAATATTATCGATTAAAGTGACAATTCGCGTTACATTACCCACTTGTTGCAAGATTTGATTTAAGTCTGTGATTTCCGCACTGTTTAAACGGCCCATCACATAAAGAACAGCATCTTCAGTATGAATGTGTACTTTGCTGTCAGATACCACAGGCGCTTTCATAATCAAACCACGGGTATTCGCAGTGACCGCAGTATCTTGCATGATGGTGCTATAGCTGATCTGATTACCCACTGTAATATAGTTATGTACAGTTTTGACATCACTCATTGAACGGACATTTTCTTCTGCCAATTCTTTTAAATGATTATCTGGCACTTGCCCAGTCAATAAGACATTGCCATGAAAACTTTCAATATTGACACGTGACTGTTTAAAACGAGTATCTAATTTATATAAGTTAATTTTTGCTGTTCGAACAATGGAAGAGTCAATAAAAACTTGTCCCAATGAGCGTGCGCCGCTTTCAGTTCCTACAGGTGCTGATCCTGTTCCATTCGAAATAAAACTCGCACAGCCAGATAAACTTGCGACACAAAGCATCGTTATTGCAATACGCTTAACCACTCAGCACGACTCCTCAAATTTCCACACGTATTTTTCTATGCGTTTACACAGTTTGTTTTATCAAAGATTAATCAACTCTTGATCAAAAGTAAAAGCATTTTCAATCCATTGCTGATGATACGGGTATTTAGAAAAGTCTTGCTGTAGTGTTTTTGCAAAGTGTTGATAAAAATCAAAACAAATTGCATCAAAGCGACAATAATAATTTTGAAAATGTGACTGTTCATTTAAAAAATGCAACGCAGTCTTCATCATCTTACGTTGTTTGTGAATGGAGATACTTTCAACGGCTTGAGCATAACAGGTATTCGAACGTGCTTTAACTTCGATAAACACCAATTCTTGACCACGCACAACGATCAAATCAATTTCGCCATAACGACTATGATAATTTTGTTGCACCTGTACATAGCCTTGCTGCTCAACCAAATGCAGCGCTTGCCGTTCTGCCCACTGCCCTAGATTCATCTGTCCCAAATTCATCTGCTCTAAGTTTAGCTGCATCGTTTCATCCCTAAAGTGAGATCGCCACGATGCCTTTTTTACTTCGCTCATAGCAGTGAGGAACACGCTGAATATTGTTTTGACTAATTTTGATTAGCCCTGTTCGCCCCTGAAACTCAATGCTTTTTAATTTCGGTTCTTGCAAATATTGTTTTGCGATATGCCATGTGTCCCCACCAAAAGCTAAAAGACGTTGATATGGCATATCTACTGGATTTTCCTCATAAGCTCGGATCAGGTCAGGCCAACGTGCGTCATGCAAGGCAGGTGCATCACAAAATTTCAGCCCTACAGGAATGGGCTTAGTGGCTTCAATCGCATTGGCGACGCTATATAGTTTCGCTTTAGGCAGTTTTTTTTGACTGTTTATCCATTCATTATTGCCTAGCAACAGCACCCCTTGATTTTTGTCCAGCTTCGTTGGGAGTTGTTCAACCACTTGTATCGGCACTGAACTTTGGCTGATTAAGGACATGAGCAGTAATTCATGTTCCGCCTCAGTTGCGGGCTGACGTAACACTATCACTTGCGCTAATTTGTCTTTTTCGAAGACTTTTTGGAGTGCTAAGGCATCATCACGTTTCGATAAACTGTACTGCCAGACATTGGGAATTTGGCTTGTCGTTTCATTTAAAGCCAACACGCGGACTTTAGGCTTTGCTTTTACAAGTGCTTCAACATCTTGGCGTGCTAAAGGGCCAATCACCAATTGAGTTTTTTTATTTACCTGTTGCTTCAATATCGCTGCAATTTGCTTTTGATTTGAATCTACAAACTTAATGGGCACTTTGTAGTCTGACGATTGATATGCGCTATTGAAACCTTGCTTAATACTGGATGCGGCTCGCGCCATAGGGCCAGATTCAGGTAGAATGACCAAGACGTCTGCCTGTGCAGCAGTAAACAGACTGCTTAAAAGGCAAAGACCCAAAATTTTGTTCTTATTATCCAACATGGAGAAACCTATGAGTGCTCAGTTATTTGTTGTTGCAACTCCAATCGGGCACTTAGATGATATTAGTTATCGTGCAATTGAGGTATTGAAGTCGGTTAAAATTATTGCCGCCGAGGATACACGAACTTCCGCACAATTACTTAAACATTTTAGTATCAATACACCTTTAACCGCCTGCCACGACCATAACGAAAGTAACAAAATAGACCAGCTGATTGAACGCCTCGAAAAGGGTGAAAATATGGCGCTAATCAGTGATGCAGGCACGCCATTGATCAGTGATCCTGGCTTTAAATTGGTTCGAGCTGCACAAGAAAAAAATATTCGTGTCATTCCTGTGCCAGGTGCATGTGCTGCCATTGCAGCTCTCAGTGCTGTCGGCCTACCCAGTGACCGTTTTAGTTTCGAAGGCTTTTTACCTTCTAAACAGTCACAACGTCTTCTAGCACTGGAAAAACTGAAAGACGAAACCCAAACTATGATTATCTATGAAGCGCCGCACCGTATTGTGGATTGCCTAAAAGATATGTCGAATGTCTTTGGTGCAGATCGTCCTGTGGGCTTTGCACGTGAAATTACCAAAACATTTGAAACCATTAAAAAAATGTCTTTAGGTGAATTGGTTCATTTTGTCGAATCTGATCATAATCAGCAAAAAGGCGAAATCGTTTTGGTGATTGGTGGTGCGACCGAAGAAAAAGACCTAGAGCAAGAAAAGTTAGACAAATTGCTGACACGTTTACTTCAAGATTTGTCCGTTAAAGCTGCCTCTCAGTTGGCTGCAGATTTAACTGGGATTAAAAAGAAAGTGGCCTATCAACGTGCTTTAGAGTTAACCCAAGCGAACGATTAAGCTTAATTTTTTTTATTTTTAATTTGAACCGCTTATGGGACCTACGGGTTCCATAAGCTATCCCATACAATAATTTAAATAGAATGAAAAAAGTTGCTTATAACATGTCCATAAATCTGTCTGTCAAAAAACCGCTGGTGTTCATTCTCTTTAATCTGGTTTGGCTCACGGCCCTTGTACATATTATTTTTACTGGCATTCAACCCTATCCACACTATATTAGTGGCGAGCAAATGACGGCCGATCATAGCGCGATTGCGATGGTCTGTGGATATTGTTCCCTCTATTTTGTAGTCGGTAATTTACTCAAACTGAGCCAATTTTGGGATAGGCATCGCTATTGGGCTTATGTCGTTTTGAGTGCGGTATTACTTTTTCAATCTTTTGTCGCTGCTGTGGCGGCCATGCATGCACCGCCGTATATTGCTGCATTTATTATTAATTGTATGTTTTTGCTTTTACTGCATTTTGTGTTCTATCCTATTTACGCGATCAGTCGTAAATATATGAAGCCAAAGACGGCTTGAAGCGACTTCACATCTTATTAACGACTTAACTTCTTGAGCAAACATGCTACAGAGTTAAGAACTGAATGACATGCATCCTCGCACAAGCGAATGAAGCAAAAAAAAACACCACATGACGTGGTGTTTTTTCATTTTTAATCTTTTGCCGATTCGTCTGGAGGGACTTCGGTAATACGACCACCACGCGCTAAGAACGCAGCAACTTCATCTTCAAGCGCCTGACGTTGTTTTAGTTTTGCAGTCACTGTTAATGTTTCAGCTTCAGAGGTGTCACCATCAGAGGCAGAATCAGCTGCGTCACCTGCACCTTTTTCAGCTGCTTGTGCTTCATCTTCATCAACTACTGAATCTTCTGGATCATCATAATCGTTCATATCAGTCATTGTGTTCTCCCCGCGAATGACTTCTGTTTGCCAGCGAATGGCTGGTTTTAAATTAACAGAAATTTAGCAATCTCTGAGCATTTCGACTAGTACCCACAATCAAAAAATCGTATCTTTTTTAATCAAAATCGTAACCTTGTTTATACGACTGTCTAAAAAATATCAGACTTTGACCTAAGCTGCGTAGATTGTATCTTTTAAAATACTCAGACCATTGGCTTGAGCCATAAACGCATCTTTTAGAACAGTCTGATTTTCCACTTGTTTTAAACCAAAGTTTCGCGCCCACACCACAGGTGAAAAAGTGGTGGTTTCTAACCAACCAATCGCGGACATACTATGCATCATGGCATCGTTTTGCCCTTTACGACGGTGTTCATATCGCTTCAAACTTTGTTCATGTGCCCACACACCACGTTTTTTATCGGTCAAAAGCACATCGCAAAGCACTGCTGCATCTAAACAACCAATATTCACGCCTTGTCCTGCAAGCGGATGAATCACATGGGCCGCATCACCAATCAACGCCAGACCATCATGCACATATTGCTGTGCTGCTCGCGCTTTCAATGGAAATTTAGCACGCGGTGTTGCTTCTAAGACCTCGCCGAGCATGTGATGGCTTTCTCGAGTGAGCAACGCAGTAAATTCCACATCGGATAAAGCAACATATTCATCGGCATAATCATCTGGCAAGGTCCACACAATCGATTGCCAATAACCGCTTTCTTCTTTTTTCAGACTCGCCATCGGCAAAAATGCCAAAGGCCCAGTTTCTAAGAAAATTTGACGCGCTACATGCTGATGCGGTTGGGCGGTTTTAATTGCACAGCTCACACCGGCTTGTTTATAGTCCAGCACATCTAGATCGATGAAAGCTTGCTCACGGACAAATGAGTTTGCACCATCTGCACCAATCACCAGTTTTGTTTTGAGCTGGGTACCATCTGCAAGGTGAATGATCCACACACCAACGCCACGCTCAACTCGACTGACCTTAACTTGGGTTCGGTAGTCTTCGAGTTGTTCTAGCATTTTTTCTTGAATAGCTAAATTCAAAACACTTGGTTCGACCATTGAACCTAAAGCTTGCTCAACTGATGGCGTTTGCTCTGTAGCATGGCCAAAATTGATTTCGCCATAGCCATTTTTATTCCACACCTGCATGCCTGTATAAGGCTGCTGACGGGCAAGCTTTTCCCAAACGCCCACGGTCTTGAGTAAATGAATAGTGGCCTGACTAAGCGCCAAAACCCGAGGATTCGCAATACTTTTGGTTTTTTCTGCATCCAAAATAGGTGCCGCATCCAATACCGTAGCCTGCACACCTCCCTGCGCCAATAACAATGCCGTTAAACCACCAACCAAACCACCGCCGACAATTACGGCATCCAATACATCTGTTTGATTTAAACTCATGCTTTTAGCCCCATTGCATAATTCGCGACCAAAGGCTTGATACCCGGAATGGTGTCAAAGGCAACTAACCCAGTATTGCGGATCAATTTTAAAATTGGGTTTTGGTTGCTAAAACCACGAACAACTGAATCACAGAATTTAATCACCCGCTGCTGATCGGTCAGGCGCGATTTTTCATAATCCAGCAACATAGCTGCATCACCCAAATCGGCATTTTTTTCAACTTGCTCTGTTAAATAACGGCGCAGTACATAGGCATCACGCATACACAAGTTAAAGCCCTGACCCGCGACAGGATGAATAGTATGCGCAGCATTGCCCATCAGCACCACACGGCCGACAGCTTGTTTTTCTGCAAGAACTTGGGACAATGGGAAGCTGAAACGTTTACCTGTTTTTTTGAATTTACCTGCACGGTCGCCATAGGTTTCTTGCAAGGCATCTAAGAAATGCTGATCATTTTCATCACCCATCCACTCGCCTTCAGTTCCTTTCGGCACAGGCCAAACCACTGAGCGGCGGTATTCCCCCGGAAGTGGCAACAGCGCTAACGGGCCAAGTGGACTAAAGCGCTCAAAGCCGACATGAGCATGCGGTTTAGAGGTTTGTACCGTCGTTACAATCGCCACTTGATCATAATCATGTTCTGATGCGCCGACACCTAGGGCTTTACGGCAGAATGAGTCACGGCCATCTGCGGCAATCACAATTTTAGATTGTAGTTTGAGCTGTTCTTCAGCACGCTGTGCTTCTAAATATGCAAAGTCTGCATCCTGCGTCAGTGAAGTCACTTGTACGCCATCAATTAATTCAATCAACGGTTCTTTTTTGACTTCTGTGAGCAGCACACGGCCTAACCATGCATTTTCAATGACTTGTCCAAAGCTTTCGACTTTTTCTTGTTCTGCTTTGAGTCTTGCCTTACCAAAACTACCTTGCTCTGTAATATTTACTTCTAAAATAGGTGTGGCGTGTTCCTGCAAAGCATCCCAGAGGCCTAGTTCTTGATAAATTTGCACCGTACGGCGTGACAAGGCGCTGTTTCGTGCATCAAAACTCGAGTGATAAGGCTCAAGGTTTGCATCATCATAATTTGGGTATTTAATGGCTTCTAAAAGTTTTACGCCAATTTTGGCTTTGGCCAACATGAGTGCCAGACTTAAACCGACCATACCACCACCAACAATGATGACTTCTTGCTGCATGCTTGTTTCCTTTTTTATCAAGTATTCGAATTTAGGAAATTCACTCGAAATACATATAATCTGTAATGGATTTTATCTTACATCAAGGGCATGATTTTTTATAATGAAATACAAATTTGTTGCGGGTATTTGCACTGAATAAATACAAAATAAATCATCTTTCGCCGTAAATATTCATCTCAAAAAATAGCGAATCACTTAAAATCACAATAAAAATGACTGAGCCGATTAAATTTCCGGCTCAACCACAGATCATTTTAATTTCAAGCATCAGCTTCCTCATTCAAATGATTCACATCGCCCTTCATAAAAAGTGCCTTGTTATTCTGCCTAACTGATGTTACGCAGTAACATCAGTAATTTAAATAAGGTGCTTAGGAAGTTAAGCATTAAAATACTGGATTAATTTCTGTAATCGAATTTCTGCATCTTGATTAAAAGCATTCGCCGCTTGGTGATACCAGCGCTTTGCTATCTTTAAGTCTAGACTTACACCATTACCCAGCTCATACATTAAACCAATTTTATAGGGGGCAATTGCACAGCCTTGTTTTGCCGATTGCTTGTACAAGTTCATAGCTAGATTATAATCTTGATCAAGAATTTCGCCCTTTTCATATATTTCAGCAAGGGCCGTTCTTGCGTTTATATTTCCCTTTTCCACTGACTGATTCAGTAGATCTAAAGCAATATGAACCTCTGTTTTACATGGTTTTTTGAACAACAGCGCTGCTAACTTCAGCATCGCCGCATCATCCCCTTGATCAACCGCTTTTTGATACCATCCTTGTGCTGTTAAATCATTTTTTTCGACGCCGCATCCCATTTCATACATTTCACCCAATTTAATTTGGGCTGCAATATCCCCTCTTGATGCTAAACTTAAATAATCATCATAAGTACGCTGATTGTTATACTTAAACTTTATTTTCTTTACTGGATTATAATCACTATCAAAGATTTCAAAACCGACATAGATTTTAAAGAGTTCAATCAATAACAGCCGAACCAATTGAGTATGATAAATTAAATGATCCTTTTCGCTAAAATAATAATATTGATAATAGCTTTCCAAATCTTCATTGATCTCTTCTTTTAAACTGTTTAAATCAGTCATCCATTTTTTTTGAATTTTGCCATTTTCAACATATTCGTATAAATATCTTGTTGAAAAGTTTAACCATTCTTTTTCAAAATCTTGTATTTGCCCATCCATGTAAAGTTCATCTTCTTCCGCTTGAATGACACATCTAATTTCTGCACCCTCTTTATAAAGCGCATAGCTATAGCTTGAATTTGTGTCTGCAAAATCAAAGAATATCATCCATTTAATCGGTAACCCACTGCTCAGCAAGCTGCTCCATTTTTCAGGTTCAGTAAAAGCAAAATGCGCTAATCCAGCACTATTGATACAAACAACATGATCCGTCAGCCACTCTATATCTAATGCAGATTTTGAGTTTTCTTCAAAATAAACCAGCCAATCATTTACCAGTCTTTCTATATCCTGTTGATTGCCATTAAAGGGAATAACCACCCCAGCTTTTCTAACGCCCATAATTATGATTAAAATAAAAAATTTATACGATTAATTTTAAAAGACTTATATCTAATTTTTGTAAAAACTTAACATCAGAAAATCAACTACATTGTTAATTACCCTTGTCTGTATGATTAGTATTTATATGACTGCTTATAGATAAAAAAAGCCGATCATCTGACCGGCTTTTTTACTGATGTTACTGCGTAACATCAGTGTATTAACTTAAGCAGCTTTCGCTTTCGCCATCAGCGCTTCAATCTCTTCTACAGATTTCACCACTGCAGCGGTTAATACACGTGGACCATTTTGAGTCGCTACAACATCGTCTTCAATACGGATGCCAATCCCACGCCATTTTTCATCAACCGTTTCATCATCTGGCGCAATATAAAGACCAGGCTCAACAGTCACAACCATACCTTCCTCATAGGCACGCCATTCACCGTCTTGCTTGTATGAACCGACGTCATGCACATCCATACCAAGCCAATGACCCGTACCATGCATATAGAATTGGCGGTAACTTTCTTTTGCGATGATTTCGTCAATATCTCCTTGCATAATGCCAAGATCCAATAAACCTTGAACTAAAATACGTACAGCAACATTATGTGGTTCTTTATAAGAGTTGCCGATACGCACAGCATCAATCGCCGCAATTTGTGCATCGAGTACGATATTATAAAGTGCTTTTTGTTCAGGGCTGAATTTACCGTTGACTGGGAAAGTACGGGTAATGTCTGAGGCATACAGCTGATATTCACATGCTGCATCAATCAGTACCAAATCACCATCTTTGAGTTCTTTGTTATTTTCCACATAGTGCAAAATACAGCCATTTTCACCGCCGCCGACAATGCTGTTATAGGAAGGCACACAGCCATTTTTACCAAAGACATAATTCAGTTCTGCTTCTAGTGCATATTCCATCATGCCCGGTTTAACCGTTTGCATGGCACGAGTATGCGCTTCTGCTGAAATATCCGAAGCAATCTGCATCAATTCAAGTTCATCATCAGACTTATGCAAACGCATTTCATCAATGATGCGATCTAGTTGAATGACTTGAGCAGGCGCACTTGCACCCTTACGTGATTCACCACTTGCTGCCGAAATCCACTGCGCCACACGAGCATCAAAATCTGGTTGCTGCCCAATACGGTAGAATAATTTATCTTTATTTTGTAATTTTTCTAAAATTTCTTCATCAAGCAAATCAATTGCATAAGCTTCATCGGCTTCATAATCATCTACTGCCCCATCTACACCCGCACGGTAGCCATTCCAAATTTCCATTTCACGGTCACGTTCACGGCAGAACAAACTATAGCTATAACCTTCTTCTTCGCTATCAAAGGTTTCAATCACTGCAACCGCTTCAGGTTCAGCAAAACCTGTTAAATAAAAGAAACTACTATCAGCACGGAATTTATAGTCGGCATCACGGTTTCGCATGGCTTCTTTGCTCGTGGCAATAATTGCGATACTGCGTAAGCCCATTTCACCTGCAAGGATGTCACGACGTTCCTGAAAATCTGCTTGAGTTAATTTCTTCATTGATATGCTTCTTATACGCTTGGACTATGATTGATTTAATAGGATGATGAACTCCTTAGATAGAGCCCATCATCTATTAATTATTAATGCAAAAAGAATGCCTTAACTTGGACGGTGTGGGGTGAACATTTCAACCACATTGCCCGCTTGAGCCAATGAATTTTTAGCGCTCAGTTGTAGCAACGGTGTTTCTGAAACATCAACTTTGGTACGTCCCATCGACAGACTCACTGGGATTAAACGAACAAATTCGTATAATTCCTGATAGCTTTCTTCACCTTCTTCATCATCATCTGAATCTTCAAATTCTACTGAAGCGACATCCTGTAAATGCTCAATCAATTCTTGTTCATTGGTGCGCAGATGACCTGCCGCTAAACCAAAACCAAGAACAACACCTGCACACCAATCTGCCAAGGCTTGCACACGCTCACCTAGCAAGTGATCATCATCTGGTAATAAAGGAAGATAGTCGAGTTCATCATCTGAAAGTGAATGAGCTACATCTTCTGCTTCTTCAGTCAACAATGCCACCGCATCTTCGTCTAATTCAGCTACATCAAGCGTTGCTAAAATTTGTTGCCACTCTTCACGACTCGGGGGTTGTGACACACAAACTATACCAGTGAGTAGACCGTGTAACTCACTTGGGCTTGAAATTTCTTCAATTTTAGAAAAATTCTGGGACCAATCTGACCAACCTGAAATATCGTCTTGCATTCGCTTATCCAATCTCTATACTTCGTATATATTACCTTTGTTTGCAAGACTGTGCGACTACGTTATGTTAGAAGAATTACAGCGTCTCCAAGCGCATATTAGCGTTTTAAAAACGCGACTGGCGCAATTTGAAAGCGAAAATGGTGCCTTACAAGATGAGAAAAACTCATCTAATGAGCAGCATCATGCTCAAATTGTACATAAGAACGGCATTATCACCTCGAAACAAGAAGAAATTGAAACACTGAATGAGCAATTAACTGATTCACGTGCTCAACTTCAACAGCTCAATACTGATGCAACTGCTTTGGCTGACCGATACAGCCGCCTCGAAAAAAGCTGTACTGATCTAAAAAATCGTTTTCAGGAAATTTTGGCAGAGCGTAATGAGTTACGTATCGTCAAAGAAAAAATGCAAAATGAACAACGTCATGCTCAGCAAGAAATTCAAGGTTTAAAGCAAGAACGTGAACGTCTGCTTCAAAAAAATGAACATGCCAAAGCCAAAGTTGAAGCGATTATTCAACGTTTAGCCATTTTAGGTACTGCTCAAGATCAACATGAACAAGAAATTCAACAATTGGCGCATCCGACTGAAAGCAATGAGGAAGTTTAATCATGAGTGAACAAATTGCAGTTGATTTAAAAGTTCTAGGTCATAGTTTCCGTTTAGCGACGACCTCTGACCAACAAGCAGATTTAGAACGCGCAGCGCAACTGCTGAATGACAAATACGATGAATTTCGTCGTAAAGCGCCACGTATGGAACCGAGTAAGCTGATCATTATGGTCGCACTTGAGTTAATGCAAGAAGTCCTATCGATGAATAAGAGTTTGCAAGAATATGCAAACTGCGAACTTTTGTTGCAAAATATTTTGGAACAAGTGGAAGAATTGACTGATTAATCGGTGGTTTAGTGATTATACTTTGCCCGATTGCTTCATTTTAAACACTTTGTCCGCGTTTGGTGATTTGCCAATAACGCTGAATTCGTTATACTAAGCACATCTCTGAGGTGTTCGCCAGCTAGGTCTAATCCCCTGCCGATACTTAAACTTATGGATGTGTTCTGTATATTCTGAGCGTATGCCCTCCTCGAGTGGGAAACCCAGCGAGTGTACGTCGCGTCCACCTTGAACTCATCGGGTTCAGGGTCACGACATTTGCAGCGGCATCTTCGGAGTGTTTGTTTTTCAAGTCATTATTAAAATTTTCAGCATTCAATTCCAAGCGTTATTCTAAAAATTATTATTCTATTTCTGTTCTATTTGACTTCTGTTCTTCGCTTCAAATATTTCATTCAATTTTATTCGCTTTCAAATGCTTATTTAATTCGTCTTATTCAATCTTTGAGTTGTTCCAGTTTGGCTTGCTGCCCATCTAAAAATCGATCCATTTCAGGGAGTATTTGGCGTAAATATTGAATAGATGAAATGGCTTCATCTACTTGTACGACGCCTTTTTCAACCAATCTATATTGTTGCTCGAGTAAAGCGAGTACTTGATTTTGATTCGGCTGCTGCCCCTGACCCATCTGAGTGTTTATTTGCTGAAATTGTTGAAATACCTGCTCACGTTGTTGTAATAACTGGGTGTGCATTTCCTTATCTTGTCTTTCTTGTTTTTGTTTTGAACTTTGATCATTTAACGCATTATTAGTGGTTTGCACTGTAAGCGGGTTAAGAACTTTTTGTTTATCTAGTTGAGTCTGCTCCTGCTTTATGTGCTGTTGCCGTGGTTTTAAAAACTGAATCATAAACAATAAAATCAAGCCAACCACTAACCCGATAACAATCCATTTCTTATACATGATTCAATCTCTAAATATTCTTCAATTAAAAAATTCAGAGCCGATTTGACTCTGATTTTTCCATTTTCTTTTGATTTAAACTGTTTTACTGACTGCCCCATCCTGCTGGTGCATAACCTAAACGAACACGCTGTGGGTGATTGCCAACTGGAACTGTGATGACTTTTTCACCTGTTGCAAAATCAATCACGGTTACTGCATCTGTGGCACTTTCAGAAATGACACAACGTTTACCATCTGGACTTTGCGTTGCCCAATACGGTTTGCCTGCAGCAATCAATTTCGCCGCGGTCAAAGTTTTACGATCGACGATGGTGGCATAATCATCCATCGTTCCTGCGACACATAGTTTTTCACCATCTCCACTGATCGAAAGCCCATGATGACGTGAGTCATTTACCCATTTCGTGCGATCAGAGGGAATAGTTGTACTTCCCGGAAGCTGTGCAATGCGTGTGACTTTGCCTTGATTGAGATCATATTCGACCAAGCCATTAAAAAATGAGACTTGTGCATAGATTTTGGATTCGTCTTTACTAAACACAATTGGACGCACAGCGTTCGATAGGTCTTTACGGCCAAAGGCATCCAATGCAGGACGAAAATCAATTTTCTTCAAGACTTTAAAATTATTAGCATCGGCAATGGTGATATAGCGTTTGCCTTTAGTGAAATCCTGCCACGCTGCATCCATTGAGGTTTCCACATTACCTATGGCTGAGTTAAGAATTTTTGTGCCACCATCAAAGTAAATATTTTCATGTGGCTTATCTCCTGTGGCAAAGCGCCCGAGCTCCTTGCCTGTGTTGATATCGAGTATATGTACGACATTTCCTGAAGACGCTGATACTGCAACCTGTTGCCCATCAGGGGATACTGCCATATGGTCTGCTCGAAATCCCTCAACGGGTGTGCGCCAATTGATTTTTCCTGTTGCTATGCTAATCGAGACTACATCTGCATAGCTTGGGCGTGATGCAACTACCGATTTACCATCTGGTGTGGAATACATGTCATCGACCAATTGATCATTTCCCTCTCCTGCCGTATTACGAATATAGCTATAGGCAATCAATTTTACTGGGTTGAGGTAAATTTCAGTGAGCCGTTCCTTTTTGTCGGGCACCATATTGATGACACCAACTTTCTGATAGTTTTTTGCAGGATTGATCACTGTTACCGTACCATCCCAGTTATTGCCGACAAAAAAGACTTGCTGGCTATTGGGTGGAACGGGTGCAGTGGTTGTCGCTGCGAAAGTAAGTGGCGACACCGCAACCGTCATACAAAGAAGTGTCCTGATCCAGAGATTCTTTTTCATTTTTATTGTCCATTAATTTGTTTTTATGCATACCTTTTGAGCTACGTCATCAGATAAGTGTCGCTTTTTAAGCGCAAAGAAAGCTTATTCAATATACAAGTGTAGATATAGCGTATTTGTTTTAATTCCGATGAGTTGTTGATTAAAACCAAGTTGAACCGTACCGGGTTTGTCGGAGACTTTTTTATTTAAGTTAGGCCACCTGACCTAACGGGTTAATCTTATCATAGTACATTGCTTCAAACTCAAAAGGTGATACATAACCCAGTGCACTGTGTACACGCTCTTTATTGAACCAATCTACCCAGTTTAGTGTCGCAAGTTGTACATCCGCTAAACCTTGCCAATCCGCTTTTAAATATTCAATCACCTCTGTTTTGTATAAGCCATTCACCATTTCAGCCAAAGCATTATCGTATGAATCACCGGTCGTACCGACTGATGCTCGTAAATTTGCTGCTTCTAAACGATTGGTATAACGAATGGAAAGATATTGCACGCCTCTGTCACTATGATGAATCAC
>NZ_VPAO01000001.1:0-118262 GCF_013419235.1 Acinetobacter sp. YH12098 | reverse complement strand
TTAGAGGAATTGCCACAAGATACGATAAGCTAAAACGTAACTATCAAAGCGCTGTTGCTTTAGCTTGTATATTTATATGGTTGCCTCTTTAGCTCAATTTATCGGCTGTAAATGTCAACACACCCTATTATCGATAGACAAAACGACGCATACCTGCACGTAAGGCAAATGCGCCATGCATATATACGCCACCTAGCCAATACGGCACATTATAAATATCTTCATGGCGATATTTAACTAAAGCAAACTGAGCCAATAGTCCTTCAAAGAACATACCACCAAAAGCAAGCATGATGGCTAATATCAGTAGCCATGTACGCTCATAGCTAAATAACCAGCGAATAAAAAAGCTAATGTAAAAAATCCAACAAAGTGCTTCGGGATGAAAATTGCCAAATCCGCTGAGTATGTAGACGATGGCAAATAGTATTAGGCTCTCGACGAGTGGCGCAGTGCCGTCATGATGGCAACTGAGCTGAGTCATCACATAATGTTTAAGTAGTTGTGTAAGTTGAATATAGCTAAATGCCATGAAGGCAAAGGCAATAAAAAAGCCGGGGAATACCCACCAAGCCTGATGGAAAAATAATGGTTTGGGATAACTAAGCGTTTGGGTATAGACATGAATTGCATCGCAAAAAGTTGCGACGATTGCTGCCAGCAGGGCAAGTATAAATATGCCTGAGAATTGAGTGGTTCTCGTCATCATTCATCCTGAAAAGTGGGGTCTTTTTATTTTATGTGTTCTTTATAGTCTGATTGAGTAAAAAAGGCTAGGAATAAAGATGGTCGTAGTAATATTTTTAGTTAGCTACATGTGTACACATAAAAAATATGTAGCTTAGTTGGTTAGAGCCCCGTGCTTATAATGCAAGGGTCACAAGTTCTACTCTTGTTATAGCCACAATATTATGAAAAACCCACTCAGATTGAGTGAGGTTTATGCCTGAAATTTATGTTTGTTATTTTGTATGTCTAAAATTGCAGATTTTAATACTTGAAGGCAAATTTTTGCCGTTTCTTCTCTTGGTGAAAATTGCTCACTCATTTGTTGAAATGGGTGGATATAGTTTCTGAAATCTCTTAATTCTTTACTGAAACGATAGGTATCTTTTTCAAGTATTCCAATAGAGTGGGATACTTCGATAAAGTTATTTAGTGTCCATTGGTCAAAATTTTTAACTTTTCCATCTTTTTTAGGGCTTTGTCTGGATAAATTAAAAACTTTGGGGTTTAGAGATGCTATGTTTAAAAATAATCCTTCTAATGTACTACCTGCTAATAAAACGACTGATAAATATGCTTCAGCTTTGAAAGCTTTTTCTATTTCTTGCATTCTCTTATCAATTATTGGAACTAACGCTGGTATTAAATTGAGTTTAGAGCAATCAACATTGAACTCATGTTTGATAAAATTATTTTCCAGATTTTCTTCTTCAGTATTTAAATTTTCGTCTAAATTTACTTCACTAACTGATTCTATAAAAATCTCTGTGTTTCTTCGCGCCACACGAAATTTATCGAATTGAAGATATTTGTTAAAATTAGCTATTAGAGAATCGAGCCTTTTTAAATCATCCATGTAATTAATGGGATTAAAGAGTGTCTGAATACATATTTTTATCTTTTCAGTTTTATTAATTCTTCCTAACCGAAAATCTGTATATGCCCATCTTGCTGGAAAGCCCTGACCATAAGTATCCATGTAATCGAAGGTTGAGAAAAAATCTATAATTTTGGGACCTGATCGGTATTCGGTAGTTTCGTTAATTAGGTCGCGAAGTTTTTCCAGAGTTTTTGATGATAGGTGCATATTTATTAAGAATAATTATTTGAAATAAATATAACTTTTAACTTGAATTTTGTACATAAAGAAGTAGCGAATTAACATCATCCGTCTGCAATTGCTCCCGCATCTTTAAAAACTGCTTTTCATCTAAGTCATAAAGCTTAAGGGAAAGTAGTTTTTTGATATTTTCTTCAGGAAAGCGATATTTAATAACTTTAGCGGGCACGCCGCCGACAACTGCATAAGGTGGCACATCTTTAGTCACCACCGCGCCAGTAGCTACCACAGCACCTTCACCCAGTGTCACGCCTTGCATAATCATCGCACGTGAGCCGATCCAGCAGCCATCACCAATGATGGTGTCACCCGCAGGGACAAAACTCCGTGTATCAAACGGAAATGCCGAAATCCAGTCTGTTCGGTGGAGTTGGTTACCACCCATCATAATCACGCATTCTGCGCCAAAACAGACAAAATTACCGATATATAGCTGGTCTATCGGCTTCTCAGTTGTTGCGGGTTTATCGTGTAGATAACGCACCACACAGCGCTCAAAACCCTGATCCCAATATGCAGAATAATATGAATAATTACCTTTGATGTGAATATTTGGGTTCTTCACTGTTTTAGAGATGAACTCAAACTCACACCAATGATTGACAGGTGAATTAATCAATTTTTCAGACATAAGGTTTAATAGCAATAATGATTCGCGTGACTATTTTAGCTGACTCGCTATAAATGTCGACTATAGATAAAGACTTAAGCTCGTTTTAAATGCAGCAAATGCGTGGCTTGAGTATGTCGTAATCCATCCTTACGATTTGCAAAATAACGCTGAGTAATGTCATGTGCAGATAAATCTTCTAAGACCACATAACCCAGCTTTGTCACGGCACGGTGTAACTCATTACTGTGAATTGTCCCAATAATGGGTTCACTTAAAAAATAGGTAAATTTGGAAACAGCAAATGATCCGACACGCTCTATACCAGTTAAATCTTGATAGGGAATGGAATAATCTAAAACCAATTCGCTACCTGAGGCTGCAAATTCGGCAATGGTTTGCAAGGTGCTCATAGTTGTTTCTGGTTTTAAATAATGCGTTGTACCAAGCCAAGAAAAGAAAGCGGGTTGCTCAGTATCATAAGAACTCCGTTTTAAGGCATGCGCTAAATTTTCTTTCTCAAAATCAATCGAAACAAACTCAACATGGTCTGGAACATGCCCGAGTTTCTGTAGACTTTTTATTTTTAAAGCCTGAGTATCTGGGTGATCAACTTCAAAGATTTTAATATCGGAGTACTTCTGCGCTAAACGGAGGACAAAAGAATCTAGGCCAGCACCAATCAGCACATATTGTTTAATCCCTTGTTGTACTGCCATTTCTAATTGATCTTCGGCATAGCGTGAACGAGCCACCACCTGTGCAGTGAGTAATCCAAATGTTTGATTGGGTATTTTGCTATTTAACGCTTTTATACATGCACGATTTGAAAGCAGTCGACGCCAAATTGGACTGGTTAAATGAAAGGCATAAGGGTCGGAAAAAACAGGTTCGTTCGCATATAGATAATGATTTGCGCGAATGGCAGCAGCAGCTTGTGCTGTTCGGCTTGCATGTCAAAATTTCATCGTGTGTTATGACTCTTTTTGTTTAGATAATACTTTAATGAAATAAGCCATTTGAACAATGATGTATTCAGTCGACTATTGTTGCTGAACGTACATTTTGGTCATTCGATAGGATGCATTGGAATAAGCGAAAAACCTAGAACAATAAAAAACCCCTCAAAAGAGGGGCTTAAAATTGCTTATCTTAATGATTAAAGATATTCAACTTTAGAAATTTCATACTCAACTTCACCTTGTGGTGTGTTGATTTTTACATCGTCGCCTTCGTTTTTACCCAAAAGACCACGCGCAATTGGAGAGTTCACAGAGATTTTGTTGATTTTAAAATCTGCTTCGTCATCACCAACGATTTTATAAGTCTTTTGTTCTTCAGTATCTAAGTTTTCAATGGTCACAGTCACACCGAAAACCACACGGCCATTTTGCTCAAGTGATTTAACATCAATCACTTGGCAAGCACCCAATTTACCTTCGATATCTTGGATACGGCCTTCACAGAAACCTTGTTGCTCGCGAGCAGCGTGGTATTCAGCGTTTTCTTTCAAATCCCCATGTTCACGCGCTTCAGCAATTGCTGCAGTAATACGTGGACGATCAACACTTTTAAGTTGCTGTAATTCTTTCTCTAGGGCAATTTTGCCTTCGGGAGTCATAGGATAACGTTGCATTGTTGTCCCTCATGTTTGTAAAAAGAAAAAATCAGTAAAATTTTTACTGACCTAGAAATGAAAAAAAGCCCGCCACCGAGAGGTGGCGGGACTTCTCGGTAACTTAATTAACCTTTAGTAAGGTCTTGTAAGCGGTATACATCCATTGGCAATTTGATTGCTAAAGCTTGGCATACTGCATCAGCACCGTTAAGGGTAGTTGTGTAATACACTTTACCTTGTAATGCAGAGCGGCGGATCGAGAATGAATCTTCTTGAGCCTGTTTGCCTTCAGTTGTATTGATAATGAGGTGAACTTCGCCATTTTTCAAGCGGTCTACGATATTAGGACGGCCTTCAGTCACTTTGTTCACACGTTCACATTCAATACCAGCATCTTTAATCACATCATAAGTACCGCCAGTAGCGATCACTTTGAAGCCAAGATCTGTCAACTGTTTCGCAATACCAACAGCACGAGGCTTGTCAGAGTGACGAACAGATAAGAATGCATGTTTTACTTCGCCTTCCGTTGGTAGGCCTGGTAAACGGTCATTAGAGCCTAACACAGCTTTATAGAACGCTTCACCAAATGTTTTACCTACACCCATCACTTCGCCTGTAGATTTCATCTCAGGGCCAAGAATTGGGTCAACACCAGGGAATTTGTTGAATGGGAACACCGCTTCTTTTACAGAGAAGTGTTCAGGAATAATCTCTGTAGTGAATCCTTGAGATTCTAGAGATTGACCTGCCATACAACGTGCAGCAACTTTTGCTAAAGATTCGCCGATACACTTAGATACGAATGGAACTGTACGTGATGCACGTGGGTTCACTTCTAAGATGTATACGTCAGTACCTTTAACCGCAAACTGTACGTTCATCAAACCAATTACGCCAAGCTCTTTCGCCATAGCGATGGTTTGGCGGCGCATTTCGTCCTGAACTTCTTTAGATAAAGAGTACGGAGGAATAGAACATGCTGAGTCACCTGAGTGAATACCCGCTTGTTCGATGTGCTGCATGATACCGCCGATCACAACGTCTTTACCGTCAGATACGCAGTCCACGTCAACTTCAATCGCATCGTCTAGGAAGTGGTCAAGAAGTACTGGCGCTTCATTCGATGCTTGAACTGCATCACGTAGGTAGCGTTTCAATTCGTCATCGTTGTATACGATTTCCATCGCACGACCACCAAGTACATACGAAGGACGTACTACAAGTGGGTAGCCAACTTTAGCAGCTTCTGCCATACCTTCTTCAGCAGATTTTACAATGCTGTTGTTTGGTTGACGAAGTTGCAGACGTTGAATCATTTGTTGGAAACGTTCACGGTCTTCTGCACGGTCAATTGCGTCTGGTGATGTACCGATAATTGGCGCACCAGCTTCTTCTAAAGCACGAGCCAATTTAAGCGGAGTTTGACCACCGTACTGAACGATAATGCCTTTTGGCTTCTCGATACGAACGATTTCAAGTACATCTTCCAAAGTAATTGGTTCGAAGTACAAACGATCTGATGTGTCGTAATCTGTAGAAACTGTTTCAGGGTTACAGTTCACCATGATGGTTTCATAACCGTCATCACGCATAGCAAGAGCCGCGTGTACACAGCAGTAATCGAATTCGATACCTTGACCAATACGGTTAGGACCGCCACCAATGACCATGATTTTGTCACGGTTCGATGGGTTCGCTTCACATTCTTCATCGTAAGTTGAGTACATGTAAGCTGTATCAGATTCGAATTCTGCAGCACATGTATCTACACGTTTGTAAACTGGAGTTACGCCCAAGTTCCAACGGTGTTTACGGAATTGTTTTTGTGAAATGCCCATCAAGTCTGCAATGCGAAGATCTGATAAACCTTTACGTTTGAAAGAACGGATGTTGTCCGCGTTCAAATCACCAAAACCTAAAGTTTTGATTTGGTTTTCAGTTTTGATGATGTCTTCGATTTGAATCAAGAACCAACGGTCAATTTTGGTTGCTTCAAATACTTCATCAAGAGTGAAACCGTGACGGAATGCATCGCCTACGTACCAAATACGCTCTGGACCTGGAACTTTCAATTCAACAAGAATTTTCTCACGTGCGCCTTCAGTGCCCACAGCGATTTTTTCGTCAAAACCACATGCGCCCACTTCAAGACCACGAAGCGCTTTAGACACAGATTCTTGGAAGTTACGGCCAATGGCCATTACTTCACCTACAGATTTCATCTGAGTCGTCAAAGTTGCGTCAGCTTGCGGGAATTTCTCGAAGTTGAAACGAGGAATTTTCGTTACAACATAGTCGATCGCAGGTTCGAAAGATGCAGGAGTTGTGCCGCCAGTGATGTCATTTTTCAATTCATCAAGGGTATAACCTACAGCCAATTTCGCCGCGATTTTCGCAATTGGGAAACCCGTTGCTTTAGAAGCAAGGGCAGATGAACGAGAAACACGTGGGTTCATCTCGATCACAACCATACGGCCGTCTTTCGGGTTGATACCGAACTGAACGTTCGAACCGCCAGTTTCTACACCAATTTCACGAAGTACTGCTAAAGATGCATTACGTAAAAGTTGGAATTCTTTGTCTGTCAACGTTTGCGCAGGAGCAACAGTGATTGAGTCACCAGTGTGCACGCCCATTGGATCAAAGTTTTCGATGGTACATACAATGATACAGTTGTCGTTTTTGTCACGAACAACTTCCATTTCGTACTCTTTCCAACCAATTAAAGATTCATCGATCAATAATTGTTTAGTTGGAGAAAGATCGAAACCGCGTTCACAGATTTCAATGAATTCTTCACGGTTGTATGCGATACCGCCGCCTGAACCACCCATAGTGAATGATGGACGGATAATGACAGGGAAGCCGAAACGTGCTTGAATTTCAAGTGCGTGTTCCATGCTTTCTGCAACGTCAGCGCGAGGGCATTCCAAACCGATTTTGCGCATTGCGATATCGAAAAGTTTACGGTCTTCCGCTTTTTCGATCGCTTCTTTGGTTGCGCCAATCAATTCAACATTGTATTTTTCTAGAATACCGTTGGCATCGAGTGCAAGTGCACAGTTCAATGCTGTTTGACCACCCATTGTAGGAAGAACTGCGTCTGGGCGTTCTTTCTCAATGATTGCAGCTACAGTTTGCCAAGTGATTGGCTCGATGTAAGTGGCATCTGCCATAGCAGGGTCAGTCATAATGGTTGCTGGGTTAGAGTTCACCAAAATAACACGGTAGCCTTCTTCACGAAGTGCTTTACATGCTTGAGCACCTGAGTAGTCAAACTCACATGCTTGACCGATGACAATCGGACCAGCACCAATAATTAAGATGCTTTTAATGTCTGTACGTTTAGCCATGATGCTTCCTTAATTACTTCTTAGATGCTTCGATAAGTTCGATGAAATGATCGAACAATGGTGCGCAGTCATGTGGACCAGGGCTTGCTTCGGGGTGACCTTGGAAACTGAACGCAGGTTTATCTGTACGGTGAATCCCTTGTAGGGTTTGGTCGAACAGTGATTTGTGCGTAGCTTTCAAGTTTGCAGGTAATGTTTCTGCATCTACTGCGAAGCCATGGTTTTGCGAAGTAATCATCACAATACCAGTTTCCATGTTTTGAACAGGGTGGTTGGCACCGTGGTGGCCGTGAGGCATTTTCACAGTTTTTGCACCTGAAGCAAGTGCAAGAATTTGGTGACCCAAGCAAATACCAAATACTGGTACATTGCGAGCATCTTCTACAATTGTTTTTACAGCTTCAATTGCGTAGTCACATGCAGCTGGATCGCCGGGGCCGTTCGATAAGAACACGCCATCTGGATTCAATGCAAGTACGTCAGCAGCAGGAGTTTGCGCAGGCACGACAGTCAATTTACAACCGCGGTCTGCGAGCATACGTAAGATGTTGGTTTTGACACCGTAATCGTATGCAACAACATGGAATTTAGCTTCAGGCTGAGAGAAACCTTTACCTAATGTCCAAGAACCTTCAGTCCATTCAAAGCCTTCAGGGTCACAGCATTCTTTTGCAAGGTCTAAACCATTTAAACCACCAAAAGCGCGTGCTTTAGCTAAAGCTTCTTCTTCTGTAATGTTTTCGCCAGCAAGGATACAACCATTTTGTGCACCTTTTGCTCGCAGAATACGCGTTAATTTACGTGTATCGATGTCTGCAATAGCAACAACATTGTGTTGTTCAAGGTAATCACCAAGTGATTGCTCAGCACGGAAGTTGCTATGCAATAAAGGTAGGTCACGAATGATCAATCCGTTAGCCCATACTTTATGAATTCGACCTGACTCAGCGTCTTCATCATTACAACCTGTGTTACCGATATGTGGGTAAGTTAGTGTCACAAGTTGTTGTGCATAACTAGGGTCAGTCAAAATTTCTTGATAGCCAGTCATTGCTGTATTAAAAACGACTTCACCAGTCGTACTACCCGATGCGCCAATAGAAGTACCTTTAAAGATAGTTCCGTCGGCAAGGGCTAAAATTGCTGGGGTGCTCAAACCAAAGCTCCTGAAATTTAGGCTGTAAAAAAGCGAGAAGACGAAAAAAAAGGAAGGCTGCTTAAAAACCTACCCTCCTTACATCTGCTCGCTTGAACTTAACACGGCATTATACGCAGAAAGCCACTGAAAGTCCATCGTAAATATCAGGAATAAAGCAGATAAAGCGCTTGCATTTTAGAATAAAGTTTGGTTTTGCAAAATCTTAGAAAAATGTAAGCAATTAATTATTGTCAGACAAATCATAAATTAAAATTTATCAAAAAGCGCTAATGTGGGTCGGTCAGCAAAAACTATAGGTACAAAGTCATGGCAACACAACAAAAACAAACAGCGGCTAAAACCTCCCTGAAAGAAGTCGTTATCGAAGGTGCTGAAAAGCTTGAACAAGTTGCAAAAGAGGCAAGTGTTCAAGCCACAGAAGCGGTCACTGAAAGCAAAGAAAAGATCGGAGCAGAGGCAAAGCAGTTGAATGCCAGTGTGCAAGATCAATTGCGTCAGTTGAAGCAAGATGTATTGAATAAACTTGATCAGTTAAAAGTTCAGTTTGGTTCATCGCAAAAAGATTTTAGTGAACTCAAAGAATTTGTGAAAACTGAGTTTAATACTGTTATTGATGATCTTTCAAAACTTGGAAAAGAGCTGAAAGAAGATGTGACCCAAATTTCAGGAAAGCACAAAGATCATTTAACAGAAACATTTAAGCGTTCTAAGGAACATACTTTGGAAGCGTGGAAAAAAATTTCACCAGTGAAAGCTGAAGTTACGGATCAAACCACAGATCTTAAAAGTTAATTGTGAATGACATGAATTTTAAAACGCTTGAGCTAAGTCTAGTCATTCCAGGGAGCTGGATTCGGTGAGAGCGAATTAAACTTCAATTTAACGCTAAATATGCAAAAGGGAGTCATTAATGGCTCCCTTATTGTGAATGGTACATTTAAGTCCAAAATACTTATTTAAAATAAACAGGCAATAAAAAAGCAAAAGATCGTACTTTTGCTTTTTATTGAAGATCAAAACATCAAATGGTTTAGAACTGATGTAGCCAATCACGTTTGTTGTGAAAGTCAGCATTTGGACTACTATGCTGCATGGCATAGTACTGTTCACCTTGAGGGGTTTTCAGTACTGCAGTTAGACCAATATAGAGATCTTCCCATTTAAGTTTGTACTTCAGCATAAATTCTGTCAGATCAAGACTGACATTTAAGCCATAGTGCGTCCGTTTCAACTGATTCAGTTCAATATCGTAAGCAGCTTGTGGCGGCATATCTTCTGGATAGCGATATTCTTCAAACTGGTAAGCCTGCCAAGCTTGTGAAGGGGAGAGGTTGATTTCACGATAAAAGTCTTCATTGCGTACACCAATAAAAACTTCTAAGCAGGTCTGTTCCCACAAAAAATCGATTCGTGGGTGAGATGATACCAATTCTGGCCATTGAATCAGTTGGTTTGGGTCTCGAATCCAATAACCCACATTTAAAGTATATGGGCTTTGTTGTTCGATAGCACCAACGACTGATACAGCCTGAAAGCGACGATCAAAAGCGCTGAGTTCGAAACTTGCCATAAATGATTAGTTAGACAGGTGTGCGTAGCGAACAAGGTTAGACAGTTTTGCATTTTGTTTTGCCGCTTTGCGGTAAATCAAAGCAATCTTACCAATCGTTTGAACAACTTCAGAACCTGAAACAGTCGCAATTTCAGTAATCATTGCAGCACGAGCTTCACGGTCTTCTGCCACAACTTTTACTTTAATTAACTCATGGTCGTTTAACGCACGGTTTAATTCTTCAACAACGCTTTCTGATAAGCCTTTGTCCGCAACCATTACAACTGGGTTTAGGGTGTGACCAATTTGACGTAAGCGTTTACGTTCTTGAATAGATAAAGCCGCCATAAATATAACCTAATTTTAAAAACGACCTAGTATAGCAAAATCAAAGTTGAAGCGCTGTATTTAATCGGCATTTTCTCGATGAAGATTATTGAAAAAAACATGATTTAAGATGCTTTTTAGATACACATGTCTACTGCAAAAGTGCTGAATTTCACGTACAATCAAGACTGAGAAGTTTTTTTTATTTAGAGAGTTATGGCTACCCGCATTACTAACCAGAAATTATCCAAAAGTAGTCGTGACTGGATGCGTGAGCATCTTGATGACCCCTTTGTGAAAAAAGCACAAAAGGAAGGATATCGTGCGCGTGCCGCTTATAAATTGCTTGAAATTCAAGAAAAATACAAATTGATCAAGCCGGGCATGACCGTTGTCGACTTAGGTGCTGCACCAGGCAGTTGGTCGCAAATTGCCGGAAAACTTGTTGGTGACAAAGGTTTGGTTATTGCTTCTGATATTTTACCAATGGATGCTTTACCGGATGTGACCTTCTTGCAAGGTGACTTTCGTGAACAAGAAGTGTTCGATGAATTGTTAAAAATTTTAGATGGACGTACTGTAGACGTTGTAATTTCAGATATGGCCCCCAATACATCAGGTAATAAGGCTGTAGATCAACCGCGTCAGATCTATCTTTGTGAATTAGCAATCGACTTTGCTCAAAAGGTTCTTGGACCAAATGGACAGTTTGTTGTTAAAGTGTTCCAAGGAGTTGGATTTGATGAATACCGTAAGCAAGTTGTAGACACATTTGATGTGCTGAAAACAGCAAAACCGGCGGCTTCACGTGCTCGATCTAAAGAAGTGTTTTTAATCGGGCAGGGACGTAAGAAAGCTTTCAAGTAAAGTTTACTTGCCAACTCGTTAAAAATTGTGCATTTTGTACGTTTTTAAATTATTGCGAAGCTACTCTGCAGCGTAAGTATTAGAGTCACCCATGTAAGTGGGATTGAACGAATTAGATAGAAATGGGAATAAAGCTTTGAGCGATCTTTTTAAGAATGCCGTGTTGTGGCTGGTTATCCTAGGCGTGCTGGTTTTAATCTTCAGCAACGTCAGTGACCGCAATCAACCGACCGCGATGAACTATTCTGAGTTCGTGGCAGCCGTAAATGCGGGTCAGATTAAACAAGTCACCATTGATGGCGAAAGAATTCGTGGCGAAAAATCAAACGGTTCTGAGTTTGAAAGTATCCGTCCTGCGGTTCAAGATCCTGAACTTATGCCGAACCTGATCAAGAACAATGTTGTTGTTGAAGGTACAGCGCCACAGCGTCAAAGTATTTTGATGCAACTTCTGATTGCAAGTTTCCCTGTTCTTTTAATCATTCTGTTATTCATGTTCTTTATGCGCAACATGGGTGGTGGAGCTGGTGGTAAGAATGGCCCAATGAGTTTTGGTAAGTCAAAAGCAAAAATGCTGTCTGAAGACCAAATCAAAGTGACATTTACAGATGTTGCGGGCTGTGATGAAGCTAAACAAGAAGTTGTTGAAATCGTTGACTTCCTAAAAGATCCATCTAAGTTCAAACGACTTGGTGCAAGCATTCCGAAAGGCGTGCTCATGGTTGGTCCTCCGGGTACGGGTAAAACTTTACTTGCTAAAGCAATTGCGGGTGAAGCGAAAGTACCTTTCTTTAGTATTTCGGGTTCTGACTTTGTTGAAATGTTCGTAGGTGTGGGTGCGTCCCGTGTCCGTGACATGTTTGAACAAGCAAAGCGTCATGCGCCATGTATCATTTTCATCGATGAGATCGATGCCGTTGGTCGTCACCGTGGTTCAGGCACAGGTGGTGGTAATGATGAGCGTGAGCAAACATTAAACCAAATGTTGGTTGAGATGGATGGCTTTGAAGGCAACGAAGGTATTATCGTCATTGCTGCAACAAACCGTGCTGACGTATTGGATAAAGCTTTACTTCGTCCAGGTCGTTTTGACCGTCAAGTGATGGTGTCTCTACCAGATATTAAAGGTCGTGAGCAAATCCTGAATGTACATTTGAAAAAATTACCTTCTGTGACTGGTGTAGATGTCAAAGTCTTGGCGCGTGGTACACCGGGCTTCTCGGGTGCTCAATTGGCTAACCTTGTAAACGAAGCAGCACTGTTTGCTGCACGTCGTAACAAGAACACGGTCGATATGCATGACTTTGAAGATGCTAAAGACAAGCTTTACATGGGCCCTGAACGTAAATCGATGGTGATTCGTGAAGAAGAACGTCGTGCGACGGCTTATCATGAAGCAGGTCATGCGATTGTTGCTGAAATCTTGCCGGGTACAGACCCTGTGCATAAAGTGACAATTATGCCGCGTGGTTGGGCACTGGGTGTGACTTGGCAGTTGCCTGAACATGACCAAACCAGCCATTACAAAGACAAAATGTTGAATGAACTTTCAATTTTGTTTGGTGGTCGTATTGCAGAAGAAGTCTTCATTAACCAAATGTCGACTGGTGCTTCAAATGACTTTGAACGTGCAACGAAAATGGCACGTGCAATGGTTACTAAATACGGTATGTCCGATAAAATGGGCGTCATGGTTTACGAAGATGATTCACAGCAGTCATTCATGGGTGGTTTAGGAAGTCGTGTGATTTCTGAAGTAACCCAGCTTGAAGTTGACCGTGAAGTTCGCCGTATTTTAGATGAGCAATATAAAGTTGCTCGCGATATTCTTGAAAATAACAAAGATATCGCTCATGCCATGGTGAAAGCATTGCTTGAATGGGAAACCATTGATCGTGATCAAATCCGTGACATTATGGAAGGTCGTGAACCTCAACCACCAAAAGTGTACATCGCTGAAAATCCAGTGATTGATGTCACACCAACGGATGGTCCAGATGTTCCACCACCACTACCGTCATTGCCAAAAGCATAAAATTTTAAAACCACCTTCGGGTGGTTTTTTTATATGAAAATAAATGCATGTGAGCGAAATGCTGAGCAAACTTAGCGTTAAAATAAGCACAGCAAAATCTGGGATGTGTGATATGAAGTTGGTGTCTTTGCCTAATAAAATTTTAAACTGTGGTAATTTGCAATTAGATTTGTCAGAGCCACATGTGATGGGGATTTTAAATGTTACACCGGATTCTTTTAGTGATGGTGGTAAACACAATGGTAAAGACCAAGCAATAGCACATGCCTTACAAATGATTGCGGATGGGGCGACAGTGATTGATGTCGGTGGTGAGTCAACACGTCCGGGTGCATCCGTTGTTGAGGTTGAAGAAGAAATTCGACGGGTCGTACCCGTCGTTGATGCCTTATCCAAACACAATGTGGTGATTTCTATCGATACATCACAACCTGAGGTAATTGAGGCAGCGGTTCAGGCAGGTGCGCATATCTGGAATGATGTACGTGCATTAACTCGGCCGAATGCCTTAGACGCCGCTGCACAACTGGATATTCCCGTGATCATTATGCATATGCGCGGTGAACCTACTACGATGAATAATCTAGATCAGTATCAAGATGTCGTGGCTAATGTAATCGATGAATTAAAGCAACGTGTGCAAGATGCATTAGACGCCGGTGTGCGTGCAGAAAACATTATGATTGATCCGGGTTTTGGTTTTGCTAAAAATGCGCAGCAAAACTTAAAGCTTTTACAGCAATTCTATCAATTGAATAACATGGGCTATCCGATCCTGTCTGCATTATCTCGTAAGCGTTTTATCGGTGAGGCACTTGGCGGTGCAGATGCACAAAATCGCGCTATAGGCTCGGTTGCAGCGCATCTACTCAGCATTCAACAAGGTGCATGTATGGTTCGAGCACATGATGTTAAAGCAACGGTAGATGCGATACGTGTTTGGCAAGCCATGCAGAATGCAGACTGATTTGAAATTACTGAATCCCAATAAATTTGGTGAATTGTAGTATTTGTGTTATATAAGCGCCCTGAATGTTTTGTGATAGAGTTTCGTATGTTTGCAGATTTACTGCTACCCATGTTTGATGATGAATATTACCCAGATGTGTTGGTTGCAGAGGTGAAGTTATTGGTTGTTCAATTTGCGAAGAAAATTGCAAAAGCAGATTTAAGTTCAACTGATATCTACCATTTTGCCAATGAAACGGTTGCACAGCTCAATAAGATGAAACCTCAATTTGAAGATTTAGATTCGTCTTTGGATGATACGGCTGCAGATTATATTGCAGAAGCCATGATGATGGTGCTGCAAGATGAAGGCCATATGGAAATTGAAATGGAAGAGTTGGTTGCTAACCGAGAATGGTAATTGAACTTTAAAAAAAGCCCTGTAGTGACAGGGCTTTTTTGTGACTAGAGTTTTAAAAAGTCATTGAGCATTGTCTAAAAAATCTTTAAAAGATGATTTGATCGATGCTGATAGTTTCTGTTCTTCTTGCATGGCTTATAAGTGTAGTGTGTAGAAAAACGTTTGATGCACTTTTTGTTTTAAGGATTGTTGATAAGACCAAAATGCCAGTTGGCGAAACTTTTGTAGTTTTACCCGTTCAATGGCGCTGCTTTCAGGTTTATAAAATAATTCAGTAAATACACATAAAAACAGACTGAAAAAAAGTCCGCAGAGACTGATGAGGTTTAATACATCTGTTTGTAGATACTTAAAGTTTATAGCGAGGATAAGTGTTAATCCGCCAAGGAGATATAGTTGTATTTGCAGGCGTTAAACTGCGGACTTGCTGCTAAAACGTGCTTGATAATGTGCATACCAGACATAGCAATAGATCAAAGGAAGAATAATCAATATACCCAGATTAAACGCCATGTTTGGGTCGTGAATTGAAAATGTCGTCGAAAACATCTGGCCAAGTACAGCGCTGCCAAGAGAGATTAAAAGTATCAGGCAAAAGCTAAAGATTAAAACGGGTGCAGTGGGCGTGAGATTGATGATTTTAAAATGCGCAAACAGCAGCCGTTGATAAAAGGCATCGGGATGCTTGAGTTGTAGTGCAGGGAGATCAAAATCTGAAGATATTGGCATTGAATAATAATAGATTTATAAATTTTAGGCATAAAAAAACCAGCAAATTGCTGGATCTTTTATTGCACCAATCTTAGAAGTATAAGAATGGTGCCCGAGGCCAGACTCGAACTGGCACGCTTTGTGGGCGGGGGATTTTAAATCCCCTGTGTCTACCGATTTCACCACTCGGGCATGTGCGCAATAATAGAGGACGAAATGAAGCTTGGCAAGTGTATTTGATGGTGTTTGTTTTAAAATCAATCAATTCATGCATATAAGTTGAAAATATTCAAAAATAGCGATGTATTGAATGACTTTTTGAGCAGTGAATTAAAGTTTTTTTCACTACGCCAAAGTCGACTTATTTCATTAACTCATCAAGATAATGTTCAACATTTTGGTGCTTTAGCTTTTTACACAGCTGATTTTCCTGGTGCAGCATTTGTATGTGTAAATTTTGGAAATGGGTAAAGCGCTCAGATAACTGTTTATGATTTGCTTGATTTGGATTGCTGAGTGTTAAACGTAATTTTGCTTTAAGCATTTGTTTATACGACCAATAAGCAATACGACGTGTCTCTTGCAGAAAATAGTATTCTTGGGTATTACTTCCACCTTTGAATAGATTTTCTTTATAAAAACGCACAAAGCCGAAACTCATGGCGAAAAAGAACAATACAGATTGAACGAAGGTGCTTTGTAAAAAGGCGATATTGAGTAATTGTAATAAAATCACGATCGCAAGTCTGAACGGCGTATTCTTCAAACTTTGATACAGGGACATTGAACTGTGTTTGATTTGCTTGATGACTAAGGGCACAACCAGCATGAAAAACAGCATAATACTCAGTACAGCAATACCATGAGCTCGAAACTCACTCATATCAGGAAAATACAGTTGCACTGCATGACCAATACTCATGCTCAAAGAAATAAAAATCATCGCCGCCAAAACCCAAGGAATAAGTTCTTTGAGTTCGTCTAAAATGCCTTGAGTTTTCAGTTGGCTATAAAATAAATAATTATGTTTAAAGGCTGCTGGATATTGCTGTTTCAGTTGTTGAAGGTAAAGCGCAGCCTGTTTCTTTTGAGCCATATTGTGACGTTAGTATTAAAGCGTGAAAGTAATATAGTTGATTTCGATATTTTTGACAGAATTTTTTTTCTAAATCATGTTGTATATCTGAACATTATAAGAGAAAACGCAATTTCTATAGTGAAGGTCGCAGTTTTCACGCTGCTTTTATGCGAAAATACATACTTATTGAATATTAAGTTTTTATAGGCAGTTTATGACTGATCATTCTCCTGAAATATTAAGCGATATCGAAATTTTAGACATTCTTCAGTCGATGAAATCAGATGTTTTAAATACTGAAGCAAATGAAGTGATTCGTAGTGGGGGAAAAGCTGGTCGTCAAGAAGCACACAAACAAGCTTTGGTGAAATTAAATCAAGCATTTGAAGATAAATTTGTTGAAGCTGTGACTTTAGCTTTAGGCTTAAATGAAGGCCAAAGTAAAAAAATCCGCTACAAAAAAGACCGTATCCGTATTTTGAAAGTTCGTGGTATCGATTATTTAGCGATTGATGGTGCTGAAACTGCACAAGTATTGTCGCAAGTTGCACAAGCGATTGTACGTGAAGACGCAACGGTGACTCATGACCTGCATAACATTTTTCCATTTTGGAAAGAAGGCTGGCCAATGGTTCAATTCGACAATGTTTATAAAATTTTAGAAGATGACATTCGTATTCATTATGAAGCAGTTCTAGAAGCATTAATTTCAAAGCATTAATCACTACAAATGAACCTGTGAGTGTAAAACACTGGCTAGTTCAGTATTGTTAAGCATAAAAAAGCACCTGATGGTGCTTTTTTATCTTTAAAATTTTAAGTTAAGCTCGAATAAAAGGGAAACATTCCAAAGATCAGACCTGCTGCTAACATGACAAAACACGTGATTACAGCCCAGATAATGGTAAATTTCTGATGTTGTCCAAACTCGATCCCTGCAAGTCCACAGAGTAAATAGGTCGATGGGACAAGTGGAGAGAGTAGGTGTACAGGTTGCCCTACGATGGAGGCACGTGCCATTTCTACAGGTGCAATTCCATAATGAGCGGCAGCATCGGAAAGAATTGGCAAAACCCCAAAATAGAAAGCATCATTCGACATAAAGAAAGTTATCGGCATACTGATGACAGCGGTAATCGGTGCTAAATAGGGACCCATACTTTCAGGGATAATTGCCACAAGTTGTTTGGACATGGCTTCTACCATGCCTGTTCCAGCTAAAATTCCGGTAAAAATACCTGCAGCAAAAATAATACCGACCACGTTTAAAGCACTACCTGCATGATGTGCGATTAACTTTTTCTGCAAGTCGACATTTTTGTAGTTGACGACTAGCGCAATACATAAAGCCACCATGAATAAAATAGGCATAGGTAAAATACTAAAAACCAGACAAATCATCAGAACGACGGTTAACAGTGCATTAAACCAACGTAGATCTGCGCGGTTGGCTTCTGGATTATCTGAGATTTGAATGTTTTCACCATGGCTGATATCCAATTGGACAATTCCTAGACGCTTTCTTTCCATGCGACCATACATCGTTCCTAAGAAGTACAACCAGCCGATGGCAAATAACATCGGTAAAACCATCGGAACAAATACATCACTTGGGTCGACATGAAGCGCGCTGGCGGCGCGGGCAGTAGGCCCACCCCAAGGTGTAAGATTCATAATTCCACTAGAGAGCATAATCAAACATGCCATAATCAATGGGCTCATACCTAAGCGCTTATAGAGTGGCAGCATGGCCGCAACACAGATCATATATGTTGTAGAACCATCTCCATCCAAAGAGACAATTAACGTCAGGGTAATGGTTCCAAGAACGACTTTTAAGGGATCACCTTTGACCATTTTTAAGATAAATTTCACCGAAGGGTCGAACAAACCTGTATCAATCATGATGGCAAAATACAGAATCGCAAAAAGCAGCATGATGCCAGTCGGTGCAAGTTTTTTTACACCTTCTATCATCATTTCGCCAATTTCATTTATTTGTATGTGTGACAAGCTGTCAAAATAAAAACCAAGTAACCACGCAATCAAGGCAATAAGTAGGGGAATTAAAGTCAGTGCGACAAGTGGGCTTAAGCGTTTCGACATGATCAAATACATAAAGCACAAGATCATGCCTAAACCGAGTACGGTTAACATGGTTCATTCCTTTGAAATATAAAGCTGTTTTTAAATCCAAGGGCAGAGCATAAAGATAAATTTCATCAGTCAAAACAAAGGTGAGAAAATGTGAAATACATCACTATTTTAATGAAAAATAGTCATTAATAATGAAGGTATTAAGGAAGGGAGATTTTTCGATTTATTTTAATTTTTATTCAAAAAATGTGGTCTGTTTACATATATTCAACATCAGTAGAGAACTGTAAGTGCTGTGCAGATACAGTTTGATCACAACAAGTACGCTTATGCAAAAATAGACAGTAGCGTCCGAATCGGCCAACTAAAAAATCGGAACCAAAATATTAAGGGATTATAAAAAAACAGACCAAAACGCATGGTTTCGTCATATTGTTGTCGACCGCGTTCATAGGGATAAGGCGTTAAAAACCACGCAGTGGCGATCAGTGTAACACCGAGCAATAGAAATAAAGGTTGTGGATGAGCTTTAAAAAAATAATAGATCAGATAAGCCCCAGTATAAAAACTAAAGCAAGTCAAAATCGCTTTAAGTGAAAAAGACATCTTCGTATTCCATCGTATTTATATTTTATTGTTTTAGAAAAAAAAGAATCGAATTAATCCGATTCTTCTGGTGTATCTAGTTCAGTTTCAGCCTGTTGTAAGCGGGTCACTAATAATTGGTCAATTTTAAAGTGGTCTACATCCACAACTTCAAATTTGTAGCCATGATAGGTGACAAAGTCCGCTGGACGTGGAATTTTACGCAGTTTAAACATCATAAAGCCCGCAAGGGTTTCATAGTTTTCTTCATCGGGCATTTCATCTAAAGCGAGGGCATGCTTTAAATCTTCGATTGGTGTACTGCCATCGATAAGCCAAGAATCCGCATCACGTTTAATAATTTGTTGTTCTGCTTCAATCGGTGTTACCCAGTCGCCCATCACGGTAATCATAATGTCGGAGAGGGTAATAACGCCGACAACCAACGCATATTCGTTAATTACTACGGCAAATTTTTCTTTGGTTGAACGGAAACGATCGAGTAATTCGGACAGTGTTAAAGTATCTGGAATCGTGAGGACATTACGAATGGTATTTTCGTTGAGCTGTAAAAGTGACTGATTGTTCAGGATACGAACCAAAATATCTTTAGCATCTACATAACCAATCACGTCATCAATATTTTCACTACAGACCAAAAACTTCGAATACGGAAATTCTGCGAGTTTTTGACGAATACTGGCTTCTGATTCTTTTAGGGTAAAGTACACCACATTTTCACGTGTAGTCATACTTGAAGGGACATTACGTTCTTCCAGTTCAAATACGTTTTCAATAAAGTGGTGTTCTTGCTTTTGTAGTACACCAGCTTGAGCACCGGCATCCATCACGGCTGAAATATCGTCAAAGGTAATATTGTCATCACGTGTTGTATTCACTTTGAATAAACGAAACAACAAATTGGCAATGGCATTAATCACCCATGCCATTGGTTTACACACTTTAATGAAGATTTGAATCGGGTCTACAACAGCAACGGCGATTTTTTCAGGTGCGATCATCGCCAAACGTTTTGGCATCAAATCAGCAAATAGAATGAATAAGGAGGTGACTAAAGTAAACGACAGGGTGAATCCTATGGTTTCAGTCCACGGGCCCTGATAAAAACGAGTGACTAAGCTAATGAAGTAAGGACGAAAAGCACCTTCACCCAAAATACCGCCAAGAATTGCCACAGCATTTAAGCCAATTTGTGATGCGGCGAAAAAGTCTGCTGAGTTGGCTTGTAAGTCAAGCACACGTTGTGCACGTGAATCTCCAGATTCAGCCAAAATTTTAAGTTTTACTTTTCGTGCACCCGCAAGGGCAATTTCTGTTAATGAAAGAAAACCCGCACCGACGATCAGGAGAATAATAATGACAATATTTTGGAAAAGGCTCACGAATACACCTGTTTGTGATTCATTCTATTTTTCTGTATTTCTAACACAAAAATGGTCAAGGTAGTAGTCTTAACTACTACCTATATAGTGACAGTATACGTTTGAATTAATAAGGAATTAAAGAATTAATTACTGATACTGTGAAAACTGAGAGTTATTCATTAAGTATTCGCGGTTTTCTTCTTCAATCATTTGACGTGCAACATACAATATAAGTTGACGTAACCAGCGATGAGCAGGGTGATGATGAAGTAATGGACACCAAGCCATTTTTAATTCAAATTCAGGAATATAGAATGGTGGATCGCGAAGTAATAGGTTTTGACTTTTGGCTTGAAGGCGAGCGATACGGCTTGGCAGAGTCGCAACCAAATCAACATTCGAGGCCAATAAGCCAGGCATTTGATAATGACGAGTAAAAACTGAAATTTTACGTTTTTGGCCAATACGTTCTAGAGCCTGATCAATCCAACCTAGACCCGCTTGTTTTTCAGGATTGACACCAAAACCGACACCCATACCTGTTTTAGATACCCAAATGTGTTGTGCATCTAGATAGCTTTTCAGGTTTAAATTATTTGCAGCAGGGTGCTTGGCATTTAAAAGGCATGAAAAACTGTCACGCCAGACCAAAACTTGGTGGAAACTTTGCGGAATTTCATTAAAGCGGTTAATCGCCAAGTCGACTTTACCTTGTTCCATATCTCGATAAGACACATCACTAGGCGTTAAAAAATCGAGAACCACATTGGGTGCTTCTGAGCGCAAAGCTTTTACTAGGCGCGGCACCAGTGTTGCTTCAGCATAATCTGAAGTCATGATGCGGAAGACACGATTTGAGGTGTAAGGTCGGAACTCGGTACGAGGTTCCAAAATCATCGAAAGGTCAGAGAGAGCATCACGGATACGTGGCTGTAATTCAAGCGCACGTTCTGTAGGTGTCATACCTTCTGAAGAACGAATAAGAAGTGGATCATTAAATAAGTTGCGTAAACGACGTAAAATATTACTCATCGCAGGCTGAGTTACACCCAGTTGCTCGGCAGCACGAGTCACGTTTTTTTCACGAAGAAGTACATCAAGATAAATTAATAGATTGAGATCGACCCGCTCCAGATTCATAAAATAAATACCGACAATAAAATCATGAAATTTATCTGATTATGCCATAACTACTAAGGCTTGTGTAAAAAATGGATGAAAAAATGACGTGTACTTTTGTACTAAAATTCGGCAGTTTTAAGACAAATTTGCTGAAGTGCCAGCACATATTTCTTAAATACTTATTATCTGTTTAGACCGATATTTTTAAGTGAGTGAAATAAAAATACGGAGCAATTTTGTTTATGCGATGTGATGTTCATAAAACAAAAAAATTAGATGAAATATCTCATTTACATGATCATTTGAAGACAGAATAACCAAGTATTTAGCTTGGTGAATTTGGGCAAAAATGGCGTAAAAAATGCTGTTTTTTTTAAAAGTGAATGCTCAGTCGACTTAAGTCTAATGAAGAATAATTCATCAAAATGTTTGAAAAATAGACAAAAAAATTAGCAAAATATTTTAATAAAAGTATTTAAATACAAATACTTATAAATGTTGGTTAATTATTATAATACGACTTTAATCTACATATTTTTTAAATAAATACTGAAAATTAATGCAGAATATTGGATTAATTTTTTTAGTCAATCTACTCTGTGTCTATCGCAACGAAGTGTTCTAAATCTGAACAATCATTCGAGGGTATGATTTTAGCCTTACGTTGCAGAAAAATCCTAATATTATTACAGGAACATATCATGTCTACATACTTAACAGCGATTGATGCAATCCGTGAATTAAAAGCAAAATTCGGAAGCACTTGGCGCGATATTAGCCCAGAAGATGCTGCACGTATGCAAATGCAAAACCGTTTCAAAACTGGTTTAGACATTGCGAAATATACAGCTGCTATTATGCGTCGTGATATGGCTGCTTATGATGCTGATTCTAGCAAATACACTCAATCATTAGGTTGCTGGCACGGTTTCATCGCACAACAAAAAATGATTGCGAACAAAAAATACTTCGGTACAACTGAACGTCGCTATATCTACCTTTCAGGTTGGATGGTTGCAGCTCTTCGTTCAGAATTCGGTCCACTTCCTGACCAATCTATGCACGAAAAAACTTCAGTACCTGCATTGATCGAAGAAATCTACACTTTCCTACGTCAAGCTGACGCGAAAGAATTAAACGACTTGTTCCGTGCGCTTAAAAAAGCAAACGAAGCTGGTGATACTGCTAAAGCTGCTGAAATCACTGCTCAAATCGACGGTTTCCAAACTCACGTTGTGCCAATTATTGCTGACATCGACGCTGGTTTCGGTAACGAAGAAGCGACTTACTTACTAGCTAAGAAAATGATCGAAGCGGGTGCTTGTGCACTTCAAATCGAAAACCAGGTATCTGACGCTAAACAATGTGGTCACCAAGCTGGTAAAGTTACAGTTCCACACGAAGACTTCATCGCGAAAATCCACGCTCTTCGCTATGCATTCTTAGAAATGGGTCTTGATGACGGTATCATCGTTGCTCGTACTGACTCTGAAGGCGCTGACTTGACTCAAAAAATCCCAGTGGTTAAAGAGCCAGGCGACATCGCTTCTCAATACATCAGCTACTTAGACACAACTGAAATTGACATTTCAGAAGCTCAAGAAGACGAAATCCTAATCAAGCGTAACGGTAAACTTCACCGTCCAAAACGTCTTGCTTCTGGCTTGTACCAGTTCCGTCCAGACACGCAAATTGACCGCGTTGTACTTGACTGTGTATCTAGCCTTCAAAATGGTGCTGACCTTCTTTGGATCGAAACTGCGACTCCAAACGTTGAAGAAATCGCTCACATGGTTAACCGTGTTAAAGAAACAGTTCCAAATGCGAAACTTGTTTATAACAACTCGCCTTCATTCAACTGGACTTTAAACTTCCGTCAACAAGCTTACGACCGTTGGGTTGCTGAAGGTAAAGACGTTTCTGCTTACGACCGTGCTAAACTAATGAGCGCTGAATACGATAACTCTGAATTAGCTGCTGAAGCTGACGAAAAAGTTCGTACGTTCCAAGCTGATGCTTCTCGTGAAGCGGGCGTGTTCCATCACTTGATCACACTTCCGACTTACCATACAGCTGCTCTTTCTACTCACGAGCTTGCTCAAGGTTACTTCGGCGACCAAGGTATGCTTGCTTATGTAGCTGGCGTTCAACGTAAAGAAATCCGCGGTACGATTTCTTGTGTTAAACACCAAGCAATGGCTGGTTCTGACATCGGTGACGACCACAAAGAAATCTTCGCTGGTGACAACGCGCTTAAAGCGGGTGACGATGCGAAAAACACAATGAACCAATTCGCTGCTCACTAAGCATTGAACTGATTCGAAAAAAAGCCCAGCGAAAGCTGGGTTTTTTTATGGCTTTAAAATCTTCTTAAATCCATTTATTAAAGTGTGTCGATATAAAAAAGCAGGGCATAACCCTGCAAATAGAGTGAGACAGCCTTTATTTAAGGCAAAAGGATAATTAACCAAGTAAAAAAAATAATTGCTAAAGCGACAAATTGAGCTGCACTTCCCATATCTTTGGCAATTTTAGAAAGTGGATGCTTGTCTAAAGATACCCGGTCGACAACGGCTTCAATGGCAGAATTGAATAACTCAACAATCAAGGCAAATAAACACACCACCACCATAAGCGCATGTTCAGCACGACTGACATCGAGAAAACAACTGGTAGGAATAAGCACCATATTCATCCAGACAATTTGTCGAAATGCTGCTTCATTTTGATAAGCAGCTTTGAATCCATCGAGGGAATATTGCGTTGCATTTAAAATTCGTTTAAGTCCAGATTTACCTTTAAACGGGGAAATTTCACTCATAGTACTGTACAGACGTATAGATTTAAAAACTGGCGAAAATATAGCATGCCAAGCTTAAAGTTTTCTTGCATTCAGTTTTTATTTTATGAGGCCTAAACGTTTAGGATGATTTACATAAGCCTATATCAAGTTAGTGCTATGTTTATCCAGTATTGGACTTAAAATTTGCCTGAATTTCAGGCACAATACAGGCGTTTAAAATTTTTAATTTTGAAGCCTTTGCTTCATTGCATGAAATAATAAAAGTGATATAGGTCAACAATGAAAAACTTTAGTTTTGCTGTGCTTGCAGCAACACTTTTAACCAGCCAGTTTGTCAGTGCAGAGCCGGCAGTTATTCAAACGGAAATCAAATCGAATGTGACACAGCCCATGGGATTTTATCCTTTCCAAGTGGGTGCATATAAAGTCATCGCTTTAAAAGATGGGACACTCGAATTAAGTCCTGATTTGTTTAAACAAAATTTAACTCCAGAAGAAGTTAGTGCTTTATTCCAAAAGCTTACAGTTGATCAGAGCAAAGGCATACAAACCAGTGTCAATGCCTACCTGATTGATGATGGACAAGGCGGCATCAGTCTTGTCGATAGTGGTGCAGCCAGTTGTTTTGGGCCTAATTTAGGTTCTATTGCACAAAATATTGAAGCAGCTGGCTATAAGCTTAATCGTGTACGCAGTGTATTCTTAACCCATTTACATCCAGATCATGCATGTGGCATTGCGAAACAAGGCAAGGCCGTGTTTCCAAATGCAACGGTTTACGTCAATGAACAAGAAAGTCAGTATTGGTTAAGTGAAAACACCGTTGACACTTTAGCTGCCGAAAAACGTGACGGTTATTTAGCAACTGTTGCAAAAATTAAAGCTGCGATTGCGCCTTATCAGACCATGCGGAGTTTTAAGACCTTTAGCGTTGGTTCGGTGATTAATGGTTTAGAGGTTTTACCGAGTGTTGGACATACACCGGGGCATTATTCTTTTATCTTAAAATCACAAGCTAAAAGTTTTGCTATCCTCGGCGATGTGGTTCATTCCTATCATTTACAGTTTGAACAACCCAAGTTATCTGTCGATTTTGATGTCGATCCGGTCAAAGCCAGTGAAACTCGTTTAGCAATTTTTAAACGTTTTGCTCAAGAGCAAACCTTCGTTGCATTTGCACATTTACCATTTCCGGGTATTGGTAAAATTAGTGAAATGAATGATGGTCAGTTCCGTTGGAACCCGCTAAATTTAGCTCCGACAGCTCCGACAGCTCCGACAGCTCCGACAGCTCCGACAGCTCCGACAGCTCCGACAGCTCCGACAGCTCCGACAGCTCCGACAGCTCCGACAGCTCCGACAGCTCCGACAGCTCCGACAGCTCCGACGGCTCCGACAGCTCCGACAGCTCCGACAGCTCCGACAGCTCCAGCACCTCAGCCAGTGGCAACGCAGTCAGCCGCAGAATATTTGGCAAACCCGCTTTAAGGTTTCCATTGAACAATAAAAAAGACGCCTCGGCGTCTTTTTTCATTTTAGGAAAATTAGGGCTTTTGCAGTTGCGTTAAGGTTTTACGTGCCAGTCCTGGATCATCGGCAAATACACCATCTACACCAGCTTTATAGAAGTTTTCAAATTCTTTAGCCGCACCTGTATCACAACGTTCGGTCGCCACTGAGTTACATTTTAAATAGTCAGGTAAAAAACCATTTTCAGGTCTGAGTGTATAAGGATGGACTTTCAAACCAGCAGCATGGGCATCTTTGACAAAACTGGTTTGTTTAAATTCAGTGTTTGAAAAAATATAGGTTTTACTTGGACCTACACCATCTGCATATTTTGCCACTGATTTTAGGCCATCTGCAGTGGCTAAACTTGCATAATTTTGAGGTGAGTTTTGTTGCTGTAAGTCACCCGGTATGGCAGTTGGGCTATCTAATAATTGAATAATTTTGCCATGTTTGAGGGTTTTCTTTTGCGTGAGTTGATCACGTAAGTATTTAAGATTGGTGGTTTCAAAAGACTGTAAATATACAGGCGCGATATCACGTGTATAACTGTATTTGGCAAGCGTTGTGAGTAAGCGATCTTCCATGGCTAGATTTTGCTGTTGGAAAAATGTGGGATGCTTGGTTTCAATATATAAACCAACAATTTTTCCAGTTTTTTTATAATGAGCTTCGGCAAGTTCAATGATTTGTTCGAGCGTTGGGATGCTGTATTGATCATTATATTGAGTGTTATTAGGGCGATATTGAGCAATACGCTCACGTGCTTTTACATTTTGAGTCAGTTCATTCAAATTAAAGTCTTCCGTAAACCATCCTGTATAGTCGATACCATCGATTTTTTTGGTGGTTTTTCGATCCTCAAATTGTGACAGCGTACTAATATTGGTTGTCCCTGAAATTTCACTTTCATGGCGCGCAACCAGATAGCCATCCTTGGTTGGCACTAAATCGGGTTCGATAAAATCCGCACCATCATCAATCGCTTTTTGATATGCGGCAAGAGTATGCTCAGGTCGCAAAGCACTGGCACCACGATGCCCAACAATGACAAAACCTGTATCAGGCAAAATAGGGGGCTTGGTGACATGGGTTTTATCGTCATCCGAATTACATGCAGATAAACCAAAAACGCTAAAAAGGAGCAGTGAAGACACGCCCCATGAGGATTTGACTTTGCTTGTTATGGCTAGATTTAACTGTTTTGTTAATTGTTTTTGCATGGCTGCCTCGGCATCTTTTTATTTAAATGAATGAAGTTGCAGGCATACATTGCAGGGCAGTGGCTAAGACTTCATGACAGAGGCGGTTTTGTCACATAAATTTACTAAAATAGCTGAAGTGGAGGCTCTCCATATTTTCTACATATTTCGCTTCAAGCAAGGTTTTTATGTAGTCTAGGCTTGTAATCAAGCACATTGTGATTGATTATCAATAAGATTTTTTGAAAAAATCAATCAACACATTTTATTTCATTAATTGAAAAGTGACATGGACTGATGCTGTCTAAGTTTTTTATTTATCGACCGATTTTTGCAGGTGTCTTGGCGATCATCGTCATGGCGCTCGGGCTATTTGCTGTGCTCAATTTACCGGTAGAGCGCTATCCAGATATTGCACCACCACGAATTACGGTCAGTGCAAGTTATAGCGGTGCGTCAGCAGAAACAGTCGAGGAAAGTGTCACACAAGTTCTTGAGCAACAAATTAAAGGAATTGATCACCTTTTATATTTTAGTTCAAGCAGCGACTCTTCAGGTCGAAGCCGGATCAGCATCAGTTTTGAAAATGGCACTGACCCAGATACCGCTCAAGTACAAGTACAAAATGCCATAAATGGAGTAATCAATCGGCTGCCTGAAGATGTGCAGCGCCAAGGGGTAAATGTCTATAAATCTTTGGGTGATACCCATATGGTTATCGGCCTCTATGATGAGACTGGCAAGAGTTCGAATATCGAACTTGGTGACTATATGATGACTCATCTAGAACAGGACATTGCTCGAATTGAGGGTATTGGTGAAGTCGATGTTTTTGGTTCGCAATTTGCCATGCGCATTTGGCTCAACCCACTGAAGTTAAAGCAATATAGCCTTATGCCCAGTGATATCCGTGCGGCTGTTGAATCACAAAATACGCAGGTTGCAGCCGGAGCCGTAGGTGAATTGCCGAGTGTATCGGATCAATATCTCAATACAAAAGTCACTTCAGGTTCACGTTTAAAGTCAGTTGAAGAATTTGAAAATATTATTGTCAAATCTGCACGAGATGGCAGTTTTGTCTATTTAAAAGACGTTGCACGTGTTGAATTGGGTGCGGAAAATTATTCAGGAGTTAATACCATTAACGGGTATCCATCTTCAGGGATGGGGATATCATTGGCTTCTGGGGCAAATGCACTTGAAACCTCAGCCTTAATTAAGCAAGAAATTGAACAGTTAGCGAAGCAATTACCTGCCGGTTATAAAATCGTTTATCCACGGGATAACACGCCATTTGTACAAGAATCGATTAAAGAAGTGGTGAAAACATTATTTGAAGCCGTTTTACTGGTGGTTTTGGTGATGTTTATCTTCTTACAAAATTGGCGAGCAACGCTGATACCTGCGATTACGGTGCCTGTGGTGATTCTTGGGACTTTAGCGATTTTATATGCTTTGGGCATGACCATTAACACACTCACATTGTTTGCATTGGTACTGGCCATCGGTCTGTTGGTCGATGATGCGATTGTTGTGGTGGAAAACGTCGAACGTTTAATGCATGAACAACAGTTAACAGCAAAACAAGCGGCCATCGAGTCGATGCATGAAATTAGCGGGGCATTAATCGGGATTACTTTGGTATTGACCGCTGTATTTATTCCCATGGCGTTCTTTGGTGGCTCAACGGGCGTGATCTATAGACAATTTTCCATCACACTCGTGGCTGCAATGGGCTTGTCACTGATGGTTGCGCTGATTTTAACCCCTGCATTATGTGCCTTAATTTTAAAACCCAATCCGAAACCACAGCGCTGGGCGATTTGGTTTAATACCAAATTAGAGACTTTAAAAACCAAATATCTAGCACTTGCACAAGCCACGGTTCGTTATCGCTTATGGACGGTGGTTTTGTTTGCGGGGCTCATTACGGTATTTGCTTTGTTTTATCGTGCTTTGCCGACCAGTTTTATTCCTAGTGAAGACCAGGGCATTTTGAGTGTGCAACTTAAATTACAAGAAGGTGCACCGATGTCGAAAAGTCGTGAGATCGGTGAACAAATTCGGCAGTACTTTTTGACTGAAGAAAAGCAAAATATTGATTTGGTGATGATTCGTTATGGACGAAATTTTTCTGGTACGGGTCAAAACTTAGGGCAAGGCTTTATTGCACTGAAGCATTGGGATGAACGTTCAGGACAATACAATTCAGCGCAAGCGATTCGTGAACGTGCTATGAAACATTTTAAAAAGTTCAACAATGCACAAATCAATGTCAGCATGCCGTCTTCAGTCAGCGGTCTTGGGCAAACCGATGGTCTGGAGTTTTGGCTGCGAGATATGAATGGTGAGGGTCGTGCTTATCTCGATGAGCAATTTAAAAGCCTGCAAGAGAAATCCGCACAATTCAGTAGTTTCGAAAATTTAGACAAACGCTCTAACCCAGACAAAGCTGAACTGAAAGTTGATATTGATCAAAAACAAGCGATGGCCTTGGGGTTAACTCAAAATGCGATTAATAGCACCATAAGTAGCGCATGGGGCGGTAGCTATATCAACGATTTTATCGACCGTGGGCGCATTAAACGCGTCATGATGCAGGCAGATGCCGAATTCCGTTCTAAACCAGAAGATTTAGCTTATTGGCATGTACGTAATGACCAAAATGAAATGATTCCATTTAGTAATTTTTCAACCATTCGTTGGAGTGGTGGTCCAGAAGTCGTCAATCGCTTTATGGGGTATACCGCGTTACAAATGGAAGCGGATACAGCCAAAAATATCTCAAGTGGACAAGCCATGCAGGATGTGAAAGCCTTAGTCGATCAGGTGCCTGGTGTGGACGTGGCATGGAGTGGTTTATCCTTTGAAGAGCAAAAATCAAGTCATCAAGCGATTTGGCTGTATTTGGTCTCGATTGGATTTATTTTCCTTTGTCTTGCCGCCCTATATGAAAGTTGGAGCATTCCAACCGCAGTCATGAGTGCGATTCCACTCGGGATTGGCGGTAATATTTTGTTTAGCTACATGACTGGTTTTCCAAATGACATCTACTTCCAAATTGCCTTGCTGACGACCATTGGTCTGTCCTGTAAAAATGCGATCTTGATTGTAGAGTTTGCAGCGATGGCACAAGAAAAAGGCAAACATGTGATCGATGCTGCAATGGAAGGCGCAGCACTACGTTTACGTCCTATTTTGATGACCTCTTTGGCTTTTGGTGCAGGGGTGGTTCCTTTAGTTCTAGCTTTTGGTGCAGATGCAGCCAGTCGTCAAGAGATTGGAGTGAGCGTACTCGGTGGGGTGATATTCGGTACAGTCTTGGTGCTGATTTTTATTCCGTTTATGTATGTGATGGTCCGTTCTATTTTTAAAATCAAACCGGTGTCTGAAACTTTGAAATAATCCTCGCACAGCGTATCGCTCCACTAAAAGCCACCGTTAAAGCCTGAGTACTTCGCGGTGGCTTTTTTATGTCGCCAAATTTATGTCACCAAGCTTTCGACAGGGAATAGTCACAGAGAATTTTCGCAAAGTACGTTCACCGAGAACATATTGAAGAGATTTGAAACTCTTCCTTTTATCCTTCAAAATGTGCTCTACATAGAAAGATTAAAATAAGAGTGAGTTGAATGGCGGATTTAATACAAAGACAGCGTGAAATTTCCGCTTTGCTGCAACAACAAAATTATGCAGCGGCAGTACAAGCTTTACAGCCTCTGAACTACGCTGATCAGGCCCGTTTAATTCAGCAATTTCCAATTGAAGATCAAATCGAGTTACTTTCAGGTTTAGACCATCAAGGCTTGGTATTTGAGTTTTTCCCTTTTGAGTCACAGCGACAGCTGATTTCACGTTATCCACTGCGTCTACAAATTGAACTATTTGATGATATGCATTCTGATGATGCAACGGACTTATATAAAAGTTTAACTGATGCAGAACAAGATCGGATTTATCAACAACTTGATCAAGATACCCAAGAGCATCTAAAGGCGTTATCTGCATATGCAGAAGAGTCTGCAGGTGCAATCATGAGTTCAGACTATGTCAGTATGCCTGCTGACTTTACCATGCAACAAGCTATAGAGGCCTTACGCCATGAACCGCATGACCGTGAAACCCTGTATTTAATTTATGTCACCAATGATCAGTCTCAATTAGAAGGGGTGATTTCACTGCGGCAAATTTTGCAGGCCGATCGTGATGCACGGATTCAACAGGTGATGACCAAAGATGTGGTGACCGGCTGGATAGATGAAGATCAAGAAAGCATTGCGCGAAAATTGGCAGAATATGATTTTATGGCCTTGCCGATTGTGGATCATGCTCAGCGTTTGATGGGGATTGTCACCTATGATGATGCGATGGATGTGGTACAGGCTGAAACCACTGAAGACTTTTTAAAAGCCAGTGCGGTGAGTACCGAACCAGGTATGAGCATTAATAAAGCACCGATTTTAAAGTTGTATCAAAAGCGGGTGTTCTGGTTGGTGATATTGGTCTTTGGCAGCTTATTGTCCGGATTAGGCATTTCATATTATGAAGACATCATTGCCGCACATATCGTCTTGGTTTTTTTCTTACCCTTACTGGTCGGAAGTGGAGGCAATGCAGGTTCACAGTCTGCGACTTTAATGGTGCGAGCGCTTGCCACAGGGGATGTAAAAATTCGAGATTGGTTTTATTTGTTGGGACGGGAGACGCTCGTCGCACTTTGCCTCGGCGGAACCATGGCCATTGCTGTATCGATTTTAGGCTACTACCGTGGTGATGCAACCGTCGCTTTAGTCTTGGCTTTAAGTATGATGGGCATCGTATTGCTCGGTTGTTTAATTGGGATGAGTTTGCCCTTTATACTCAACAAGTTAAAGCTCGATCCTGCAAGTGCATCTGCACCATTGGTAACCTCGATTTGTGATGCGACCGGCGTGGTGGTGTATTTGATGATTGCATCGCAATTGCTTAATTTATAGAGATTAGCATTTTGCTACAGATTGAAGACTTCTAATATGTTTTAATCTCAGTGATTTACACGGTTTTTATTGGATAAAACATGACTGAACCATTAAAACAAAAAATGTCAAAGCAAGAAGTCATTCGTCTTGAACGCGATCTCGCAAAGTTTGCCAATATGATGGACTCGGTGGTTCGAATTCCATTTACCCGACAAGGGGTAGGTGCAGATGCAGCGTTGAGTACCATTCCCGTAGCTGGTGATATCGCAGGATTCGTCTTGACCTGCTATGCCGTCTATAAAGCCAAACAGGTTGGCGTACCACCAGCCAAATTAAATGGTGTGATGAAACTCGCGGTTATGGATGCTGTCGTGGGGTTTATTCCTGTTGCAGGGACGATCTTCGATGTATTTATTCGACCGAGCCGTAAAGCTTTAGATATCGTACACACGCATATTCGTGAAGAATATCAAATCAGTACAGACCAACATGTGGTACATCCGTTTTTACATGAAAAATTAGAAGAGAAACAACAGCAATCGGCTTTTTGGCGCAACCCTGTGATTGCATGGTTATGGATCCATATCCCAGATATACTCGGGATGATTTTCTTATTGGTGTTTATCTTTGCAATTTATATGGGCGGTTCATTGCTTTGGCAATGGTTAAAGGCCAATGGGGTATTGTAGAGAGAAATGCACTGTTGCTTGAGCGCGATCAATGAAAGGCTATTCAACTGAAAAGTGATTGATAAAACGGTAAACGCTCTGAGAAAAATTAGACTCAATAAAAAAGCCTCCATAGGGAGGCTTTTTTACGACTTACATCAGATGCTGAATTATGGGCAATCTAATTGTTGTAAAGCCGCAACACGTTGTTCAATCGTTGGGTGTGTTTGGAACAATGCAGCTAAGCTGAAACCTTGTTCTTGACCCGCAGAAATAGCAAAGGCTTTCATTTCTTTTGGCATTTGATCTGGCATTTCAGATTCTGCTTGTAAACGTAATAGGGCAGAAATCATCGCTTGTTTACCTGCTAGACGCGCACCAGCTTCATCGGCACGGTATTCACGGTAGCGAGAGAACCACATCACAATGGCAGACGCTGCGATACCAAAGACAATATCTAATACAATCGTAATGACGAAATATGCGATACCCGGTGCTTCACCATCTTCACGACCGAAGACATTACGGTCGATAAAGTCACCTGCTACACGTGCAAAGAACATGACAAAGGCGTTGACTACACCTTGCACCAAAGCAAGGGTCACCATGTCACCATTGGCTACGTGACCAATTTCGTGAGCGAGTACGGCACGCAGTTCATCTTTGTTCATACGCTCCAATAGACCGGTAGAAACCGCCACTAAAGCATCATTTTTGTTCCAGCCTGTTGCAAAGGCATTAGACTGGTACGATGGGAAAATACCCACTTCTGGCATTTTGATACCAGAACGTTGTGCCAGTTGCGCAACTTCGTTGAGTAACCATGCTTCAGCTTGGCTACGTGGTGCATTAGGGTCAATCAGCTCTGTACCCGTGGTTTTTTTCGCCATCCATTTTGACATGAATAGTGAGATCATCGAACCCACCATACCGAACACAAAACAGATAACGAGCAAGTTGCCTAAGTTTAAGCCGCCTGCACCGTGGTAACTACCGACACCGAAGAGTGACAAGATTATGCCAGCTACAACCAGTACCGCGAGGTTGGTCAGCAAGAACAAACCAATCCGCATCATTGGGTAAATCCTCTTATTATAGAAAAATGATCTGATTTACAAATAAAAATCATTAAACTCAATATGAGGTGAAAGTCTTAAAATTTCAAGGAAAAATTAGTAAAACAGATGCAATTTTACAAAATCAGTGATTTTATTCATTGAAATAAATGCGCGCTGAGGCAGAAGCATTTGCTGTCGCAAATGAACCTGAAGGTGCATCGGTAAAACTACCATTGTCCGTTTGAATAATTTGACGTGCTGGAGACTTGGCTACAGTAGGGGCCGCGGCATGATAATTGTCCGAACTGGCAATAATCCGACCACTATTTGAACTACTCGAACCCGAGACACTTAAACTACCAGCATATAGGTTGCTGTAGCGGCTAGTGACACGGCGGACATAGTCTTGAGTTTCACGAAAAGGAGGGATGCCACCATATTTTGCGACATTGCCTTCACCTGCGTTATAACCTGCTAAGGCAAGTGAGGTGTTACCATTAAAACGTTTCAGCAGCCAAGATAAATAGCGCGCACCAGCCATAATGTTCTGATGTGGATCATAGGCATTTGATACATTGAAGCGACGTGCAGTAGCAGGCATGAGTTGCATTAAACCTTGCGCACCGACAGGCGAGCGTGCATTGGTGTTAAAACCTGATTCGGTATGCATCACCGCTTTGATTAGACCTTCGGATACACCATGCTGGGCCGCGGCTTGTTTAATAATATTGTCAAAGGCATTTTTATTACGGCTATAACTTGGTAACACAGACGCTTCATTTGAGCCCCAGTTACTATAACTATGGATATTACTGTCCGGATAGTAGGTTTTTTTCTCGACTTTCAGATTGCTATAGCGGCCTTGTTTATTGGTTAGTAGCGTTGTGCCGTTACTTTCACGTAATTGATAGATCGTTTGGCCGGCAAAAATGCTCGGTGCAGCTAAACTGATAGCCACACTTCCACTTAATAACAGCCCCAAAGTCCAAGTATTGTTTTTCATTTTATTGTGAAGAAAAAAATTCTGTCCCCAAACAGTTAAAATAGAGTTTATCAAAAAAAAATCAGATGAAAAGGCTTCGAGGGCTGATTTCTTCTTTACTTTGTAAAAATCAAGTCATTTTGATGATTCAATAATCAAAAAAAATATTTATTTTTTTTTAATGAGCATAACTTGACACATCTAAAGCATTGATAAGTAAGGGATAATAAATTGATCAAAAAATGATCAATTTAAATAGAAGCCTTAAAATAAGGGCAGCTCACCTTGTCAAGTCATTTAAAATCCACAAAGTTATCCACAGCTTTTGTGGACAACTGTGGAAAAGTCCAAAAGATAAGCGTTTAGCCTAAAAAATGAACTCGACCGTATAAAATAATGCGCTGAGGATGACGTGATCATGACAGTATTTTTACTTTTTTCGGAAATTACATTCTTTTGATGCGAGAAGTCTGCGAATCGGATAAAATTGCGCGGTATTTTTTTTTAGGTTTAACTCGTCTATGTTCTCGCCAGTTGAGTCCGAACAAGGATTTAATTTCAAACCAGAACTACCAACTAGCTCTGCGTATTATCGTTTATTGAAAAAGCTACGCCGTCAGGTCGGTCATGCCATTCGTGATTTTAAAATGATCGAAGAGGGCGACAAGGTGATGGTCTGTATTTCAGGCGGTAAAGACAGTTATACCTTGCTCGACATTTTGTTGCAGTTTAAGCGTATTGCACCGATTAATTTTGATGTGGTTGCGGTCAACCTTGACCAAAAACAACCGGGTTTCCCTGAAGACGTATTGCCACGTTATTTAGAAGAAAACAAAATTCCGTATTACATCTTAGAAAAAGATACCTACAGTATTACCAAACGTTTAACCCCAGAAGGTAAAACGTATTGTGCAGTATGCTCACGTTTACGTCGTGGTTCGTTATACGGCTTTGCTCAAGAAATTGGGGCGACGAAAGTGGCTTTAGGTCATCATCGTGATGATATTTTGGCGACGTTCTTCTTGAACTTGTTCCATGGCGGCAGCTTAAAAGCCATGCCACCGAAATTATTGTCTTCTGACAAAAAGAACATTTTGATTCGTCCACTGGCTTATGTGGAAGAAAAAGACATCATCAAATATGCAGAAATGCGTAAGTTCCCAATTATCCCATGTAATTTGTGTGGTTCTCAGGAAAACTTACAGCGTGCAATGTTAAATGACATGCTGCGTACTTGGGATAAAGAATTTCCAAAACGTTTACACAGTATTTTTGGTGCATTGCAAAATGTATCGCCTTCACAACTGGCTGACCGTGAGTTATTCGACTTTGAAGCCTTGGATGAACAACGCGAATTTGACTTCAAAAATAGCGAAAGTTGTTCAACTGAAGAAGGTGAGCCTGAAAGCAAACGCATTAATATGGTGAACTTAGGGTTTATGGCAGATTAAGCCGAAAACTTCATCACGCAAAAGGCATTCTACGGAATGCCTTTTTTATGCTTATGATTTTTCTCATTTTGTTGTTAAACAGTTAAATATTGAACGGTGCGTACAAAAAACTTTAGCCTTTTCGCAAATGATCATGCTATAACAAGCCTCAAGCAAAATATGCTTGCACTGATGTTGTCCGGAACGGCAACACACACGAACAAAATAAATTGAGGAAAGATCATGCCTGCTTTTTTAACTGATGATTGGTTTTCAACTGTAGAAACTCTGACAGCTCAAGCTGGTGATTTAAACTTACCACCTGCATTGGCTAATCTTGCAATTAACCTTGTGGTTGCTGACGCTGCAGGCAATACTGAATTGTCATTAGACGGTGGTGCAATTAAAAAAGGTTTATCTTCAAACGCGAAAACAACGTTGAACATGGATGCTGAAACTTTACGTAAAGTATTCCTTGAGTTTGATATGGCTGCAGCGATGCAAGCGTTTATGACGGGCAAAATTAAAGTACAAGGTGATATGTCACAATTGATGGCATTGCAAACTGCAAAACCAAGTACTGAGCAAAAAGATTTATTCAAAAAAGTGCTTGAGCAAACTGCTTAAGTCCAAAACGAAAAAAGCTTACCCGAAGGTAAGCTTTTTTTTTGTGCGCTCACATGTAAATTTTAGATGGACGCATATTAGATATTCACCAGTTGTGGTGTGGTTTTAATATGTTCCAAATAAGCACGAATACGCGTGACATATTGCACGGCTTGACGATAACGACCATTGCTGGCTTTGTTACGGTCAAGATAAGCATATAAGTTCACCCACTTATTCGGGTTTTTACCCTGAGCTTGGATGCGCTTTTGAATCTGACTTACAGCACCAGGACCCATGTTATACGCCACTAAGGCATACCAATTACGATCTGGGTAGGGAATGTTGCTATAACGGTTTAACATTTGGTCATAGTACTTTGCACCACCTTGAATGCTTTGAGTCGCATCTGTACGGTTGCTCACACCCATGGCTTTTGCTGTACTGTTGGTCAGCATCATAATGCCACGAACACCCGTTGGGGATACCGAGTCAGGTTTGAGGTAAGACTCTTGATAACCAATTGCTGCCAATAAATGCCAGTCTAGGTCGTATTGCTTGGCCGTGTTTTTAAAACTTGCCTTATAGATCGGCATACGTTTACTTAAATCACGTTGAATCACATTCCAAGAATCTTGTTTGACCACATTACGGTTGTAGAATGATGCCAACTGTCCAATTGCGCCATTTTGTTTGGCACGGCAAATAAAGCCACTCGCGGTTTGGCTGAGTGGATCGTCTGCATTTTTAAATACCCAGTTTAAGTTGCTGTTTAAACCATTCTTTTTCAAAGAAACGGTATCACCACAACTGGCTGAAAATGACGTCAAATGCTTGGCTTCAATGGTACTCATTTCGGCAGTGGTCATAGCAAAATTGGCTTGACCTTTGGCAACCATTTTTAAAGCAGTGGCATTGTCATTCACTGTTTTAAAATCTAATTGGACATTTAAACTTTCTGCATAGTTACGTGCAAGGTCGTAACCAAAACCATGTCGATGTTTACCATCCTGAAAAACAATGTCAGGATTGGCAACGGCAACAACAGTGAGTTTATTACTGTTGACGACAGCATCATATTGATGAGCTGTTTTGCTGGCATTAATACTGTGAAAAGGAATTAAGACAGTACTAAGTGCAAGCGCTTTAAATGGGAGAGAGTTAAAAGAGTTAAGGCAAAGCCTCGACCCAGAAGTTGAACTACTGTGCATGTTGTCTCCGCTACAAGTAATTTATGCCCTAAAAAGCAAAGGCAAACACGCCTCAGACTTTTTCAAGTTTGATAAATTCAATAAGGGTTGGGCAGTCATGACGTCATTCAAAAATGACTAGGGGTTTTCGGGAAATGTGTAGAAAATCTACACTGGATAAAAATTAAACAAGCCTAAAAGATGTGCGCATAATAATAAGCAAAAAAATACTTGTCAAATTTTGTACGAAAAAATATTAAAATATGTAACATAAATAATTGATTTTGTTTACGAATAAATTTTATATACTTTGCCTGTGTAGAAATGGAGGATAAAATAGGCATGTTTTGTAAAAATCAGCGCTTGCTCAAGGCCGAAAAATCATCATGAAATCTAACTTAATTACCCGTGGTGGACACGATTTATTGGTCGCTGAACTTCAACATTTATGGCACGAAGAACGACCTGAAATTACCAAAAAAGTGAACTGGGCGGCCAGTCTTGGCGACCGTTCGGAAAACGCGGATTATCAATATAATAAGCAATTGTTACGCAAAATTGACCGACGTGTACGCTATTTGGGAAAACGTTTGGAAGAGCTTCGTATTATCGATTATTCACCCGAACAAAAAGGGAAAGTCTATTTTGGGGCGTGGGTCGATATTGAAAATGATGAAGGCGAACAAAAAACGTTAAGGATCGTGGGGGTAGATGAAATTTATGATCATCATCCACAGCATATCTCAATTGATTCACCTATGGCTCGAGCACTCCTGTCCAAGCAAGTGGATGATGAGGTCGAAGTCCTAACCCCACTGGGAAAAAAATGTTGGTATATCAATTCAATTCGTTATGAAATGGGCGAAAGTACTGAAAAATAACAAACTGCTCTTATTTTGTTCAATTGGATGTGTTTTTTACAAAATAATTTGCCATTGCTGAAATTTATTTATATGATGGCGGCCATGGAAGCGTGGCAGAGCGGTTTAATGCACCGGTCTTGAAAACCGACGAGGGCGCGAGTCCTCCGTGAGTTCGAATCTCACCGCTTCCGCCAAATTCAAAAACCCTGATGTTTTAACATCAGGGTTTTTTTATATGCGTAAATTGAGGCAATGTAATTAGCTATGATCTTAATTTAATATATATTGATTGAGCATCTGTTTTTCAGCTCTAAGCCAAAATTTTACAATCGCCTAAATTTTGTCTGAACGATTCGCCAAGTGTTCAAAATAAGGCAAAATAATTTGCCAATCTGAATTTTTATTTATATGATAGCGGCCATGGAAGCGTGGCAGAGCGGTTTAATGCACCGGTCTTGAAAACCGACGAGGGCGCGAGTCCTCCGTGAGTTCGAATCTCACCGCTTCCGCCATATTCAAAAAACCCCAATGTTTTACATTGGGGTTTTTTTTTGCCTAAAATTTTTGAATTATTTTTTCGACAGGCGAAGCTGATATACAGCATGGATATGACATGCTATTAATTATTCACAATAAACAGAAAACAAGATCAATCGATTTAGAAAAGGAATTCATCCATGCAGAAACCAGAGCTTATTCATGAACTGGAATGGCAAGCGCGTTGTCAATTGGCGGCACTGTATCGCTTGGTGGCTTATTATAAAATGACCGACTTAATTGATACTCATATCAGCCTACGTTTAAGTCATGAACCTGAGCATTTTCTGATTAATCGTTATGGTGTGACCTTTGACAAAATGACGGCTTCGGATTTGGTCAAAATTGATCATGAAGGTAAAATTGTTGAAACCTATGATGCAGGGAAGATGGTGAATGTAGCAGGCTTTGTGATTCATTCTGCCTTACATCATGCGCGTGCAAATATTAATTGCGTGATTCATACGCATACTGCGGATGGCGTGGCAGTTTCTGCACAGGAACATGGATTATTGCCAATCTCACAACATGCGTTAAAGTTCTATCAGAACATTGCTTATCATGAATATGAGGGCATAGCCTTTTCAACTGAAGAGCGTGAAAGATTGGTACAGGATATGAGGCATTATCGCTGTATGATTTTACGTAATCACGGTTTGCTTGCGACTGGTGATAGTGTGGCACGGGCATTTCATGAAATTTACTTTTTAGAACGAGCTTGTCAAATTCAAGTAAAAGCATTGTCGAGTGCTACATTGCATTATCCAAGTCCGAAGGTTTGTGAACATACGTTGCAGCAGTTTGAAAATCCGATGGCCGAGCCCATTATTCAAGCGGCTTGGCAGGCGGCCTTGTCCTTAATTGACGATCAGCAGTCAGATTATTGCAGATAATATAATTTTCAATCATCTAGCTCATAGAGTATAGGCGCTATGCCTTATGTGCAGAAGAATAGTCATGGCTTGAGCAACGCGTTATCATGTTCATAGTGGAACTATGAGATGAACTATGAAAATCGTTGCAGATGAAAATCTGGCATTTACTGAGTATTTTTTTGCCGAATTTGGTGAAATAAAGCAAGCGGCAGGTCGAACATTGACCCATGCAGATGTCAAAGAAGCCGATGCATTGTTGGTACGATCGGTGACTCAGGTAAATGCAGACTTAATTCAACAGACCGCACTCAAATTTGTCGGTAGTGCTACGATTGGAACAGATCATTTAGATATTACTGCTTTAGAAAAGCAGGGGATTGCTTGGTCAAATGCCGCAGGTTGTAATGCACAAGCGGTTGCTGAATATGTGATTACGGCATTGCTTTACGTTAAACCTGAATTGTTGAATGCAAATGAAAAATTTACCTTGGGCATTGTTGGTTTAGGTAATGTTGGTTCACGTTTAGCCGTCATGGCAGAATTATTAGGTTGGAATGTCATTGGCTATGATCCATTTGTGCAATCTGATCAGGTGAAACAAGTTGAATTTGCAGAACTGTTAAAAAGTGCAGATGCGATTAGTACTCATGTGCCACTGACCAAAGAGGGTGAACATCCAACCTATCATTTAATCAATGCTGCTGCGCTTGCTGCTATGAAGCCAACTGCGATCTTGATTAATTCCGCGCGTGGGCCAGTGGTCGAAGAAGCTGCCTTAATTGCCGATATTCAACAGACACAGCGTAAAGTGGTCTTAGACGTTTTTGAGCATGAGCCAGAGATTTCAGCAGCGTTGTTAGATTTAATTTACGTGGTGACACCACATATTGCGGGCTATAGCTTGGAAGGTAAAGCACGTGGCACACAGATGATCTATGAAGCATTTTGTCAAACTTTCAAGCAACCGATAAATAAAGCTTTTGAAAGTCAGTTGCCCGTCTGTGAGCAGTATTTTACGGGTGCTGACTTTAAGACGGTATTACAGCGTTATTTAAAAGATATTTATGACATCGCTCGTGATGATGCCAACTTACGTGCTTGCCTAAAAGACGGCAAGGTGGATCAAAAAGCCTTTGATTATTTACGTAAAACCTATCCTTTACGCCGTGAATGGGCTGCACATGGAGGCCCAGCAGCATGAGTCAAATGAACTTTCAACCGAGTTGTGAACTCACTGCACTTCGTGCACGTGCCACGATGTATGCTCAAATTCGCCAGTTTTTTGCGGCACGTGATGTACTAGAAGTGGAAACACCTGTGCTTTCTCAAGCGGGTGTCACCGATGTGCATTTAGCATCGGTACAGGCTCAGCGCCATGTGAATGGTCAAAAGCAAACGCATTATTTGCAAACTTCACCTGAATTTGCCATGAAACGTCTGTTGGCAAGTGGCAGTGGATCTATTTACCAAATCTGTAAAGTTTTCCGTGATGATGAACATGGACGTAAACACAACAGTGAATTCACCATGTTGGAATGGTACCGTCTGGGTTTTAGCTTAAAAGACTTGATGTTTGAAGTGACGGACTTATTGAATGAAACTTTGAAACAGCGCTTTGGTGAAGTTCGTCCAACTATTTTGAGCTATAAGCATGCCTTTATGGATCGTTTGGATTTGAACCCGTTACAAGCTTCTTTACAAGATCTGAAAGATTGCTGTCGTCGTGTGGGGCTAAGCTTAGATCTGGGTGAAGACCGTTTAGGCTATATCGATTTATTGTTCTCGCATTATGTTGAGCCGAGCCTCGGTTTTGATACGCCAGTGTTCCTTACAGATTTTCCACCGGAAATGGCTTCTTTGGCGAAAACCCGTGTGGACGAAGATGGGGAGTTGGTTGCAGCACGATTTGAGCTGTATATCGAAGGTTTAGAGTTAGCGAATGCTTATGATGAACTGATTGATGCAGACGTTTTACGCCGTCGTTTTGAGGCGGATAATGCAGAGCGCGCTAAACTTGGCTTGCATGTGATGCCGATTGATGAATATTTGCTTGCTGCATTACCGTATATGAGTGAGTGTGCAGGTATAGCCTTAGGCATTGATCGATTGCTAATGGTGGCAACGAATCAGTTAAAACTTGAAAAAGTCATTAGTTTCCCAGCCGATATTTCTTAAAAAATGTCCGGATCGGCTGATGGTAAAATTGGCCGATCAATTTAAATATTTAGTAAAATCCAAACCATATAGGCTTCAAACCCTAAATTTTGATAAAAAGCATGTGCGGCATAGCGTTCAGGACGATTCCCACTATTGAGTAAAATACGTTTTAGATCTTATCGCCGTGCGCTTTGCTCAATGGCTTGCATGAAGCGTCGCCCTAAACCTTGACCGCGGTAACGGGCATCAATGACAAAAGCCTGACTCCGAATAAATTCTTCCTCAAACTCCCAACTGTATTGTTGGATAAAACCTGCATAACCAATGACGCGGTCATCAGCCGTCATCACCACGGTTTGATAATGCTGATCCAAATGAGTCAACTGCCAATGCTGTTGGAGTCGCTCTAGTGGTATTTCATAACCCAATTGGAGTGTGAGTTGATGAATGTCGAGGAGATCTTTTGGGAGGTGTAGTGGGCGAATTTGGGGATGCATATTGTCAGCTCGATGGTTTTCCTTAGAGCATAGATGAATGAGCCTTGATGTGAGTGCAGATATTTTTCAAAGCATATCTATATCTGAAAGGGCAAGGTGAAATATTGCAAAAGTTAAAGTTTTAAGAATATAGAAAAGGTAAATTAAAAAAGCACCCGAAGGTGCTCTAATTAAGCTTCGACTGCATATTGACTGGTTTTAAGTGCAGCAATGGCTTGAATACGTCGTTCAATCAACATTTCACCAATATCCGGCCCGGATACATCAGGTGGAAGGTCGGCAGCTTTAATATTGCGAACCACCTGCATGGCATCTAAAACGTATTGAGCTTGCGGATAGGCACGATCCTCTAAACCTAAGCGACCACGTGAATCACATTCACAGGCTTGTACAAAGGCCTCTACGCGTTCAGGACGGCGTAATACATCCATACGTTGTAACAGACGCCACAATGTCCCCGGCTTTAAGCTCAAGGCTTGATGGCATTTTAAATGCTCTTTACACACTGAGATGGCCAATTGTTTGGTATTAGTGGGAACACGCATACGGTCACAGACATCGGTAACTGGTTTTACACCACGCTCTTCATGCATGATATGGCGCGGTAACTCATCTACTGGAGTGAGTGCTTTGCCTAAGTCGTGTACCAGTACAGCAAAACGAACATCCAAAGAATAATTCGCACGACACGCTTGTTGTAGCGACATCATGGTATGAATACCACAGTCTATTTCGGGATGATATTCAGGGCGCTGTGGAATACCGTATAACGCATCAATTTCAGGGAACAAGACTTTTAAAGCGCCACAGGCTCTTAATACCTCAAAATATTCATCTGCATGGTCTTCCATTAATGCACGGGATGTTTCCTTCCATACACGTTCAGGTGTAAGGGCTTCAAGCTCACCAGATTGAGCAAGCTCTTGCATCAGTTCCAGTGTTTCATCAGCCACTTTAAAACCTAAAGCTTTATAACGTGCCGCAAAACGTGCAATACGCAAAACCCTTAATGGATCTTCGACGAAGGCATCAGACACATGACGAAGGATGCGTCGCTCTAAATCTTGTTGACCATGGTAGGGATCATAAATCTGACCTGCATCATCCATGGCAATCGCATTGATCGTGAGGTCACGTCGAATGAGATCTTGTTCGAGTGTGACATTGACGTCGGTATAAAATTCAAAGCCATGATACCCATGTCCAGACTTACGTTCTGTACGGGCTAAGGCATATTCGTCTTTGGTCTCTGGATGAAGAAAAACAGGGAAATCTTTACCCACAGGTTGATAACCTTGAGCAAGTAATTGTTCCGGCGTTGCACCGACAACGACATAATCTTTTTCGTGATAGGGGTGCCCGAGCAAGTGATCTCGAACTGCACCGCCTACTAAATAAACTTGCATGAAAAAACCTCTATTCTTAGAGCAATCATGCTACAGAACAGAGGTTTTCTCAAGTCACAAAGTGTGTTCAGGTCAACTAAATTAGAGTGCTAGTTTTTCGTTTTCTTGAATCTCTGCAACAGTCAATGCAGTCATATTCACTAAACGGCGAGTTGTCGCTGTTGGTGTTAAAATATGAACAGGTTTTGCAGCACCCAAAAGAATTGGGCCAATCGTCACGTTACTACCCGATGTTGATTTCAACAAGTTGAACGAAATGTTCGCTGCATCCAGATTAGGCATAATCAGCAAGTTCGCAGAACCTTTAAAACGTGAGTTCGGGTATGCGAAATGACGAATATTTTCATCCAGTGCGGCATCACCATGCATTTCACCTTCAACTTCAAGTTCAGGTGCAATTTCTGACAAAATATCATAAACCTTACGCATTTTTTGTGCGCTAGGATCATTTTGGTCAGAACCAAAACTTGAGTGAGAAAGCAATGCTACACGCGGTGTAATACCAAAACGGCGTACTTCTTCAGCCGCTAAAATAGTCATTTCAGCCAACTGTTCAGCTGTTGGATTACGGTTAATGTAAGTATCAGCAATAAACAAGTTACGGTCTTCAAGCATCAATGCATTCAGCGTAAAGAAGTTATTGCGGCCTTCTTTTAGTCCAATCACATTGCTGACAAAGTCCAAGTGAATGTCATAGCTAGAATAAGTACCACATAGCATACCGTCAGCTACACCATGACGAACCAACATTGCAGCAATTAGGGTAGAGCGACGACGTGCTTCACGCTGAGCGTATTCAGGTGTTACGCCTTTACGCTGCATGATGCTGTAGTAATCATCTGCAAACTTATCATAATCAGGGTTTTTCTCTTGATCGACGATAGTGATATTCACGCCGTCTTCAAGGCGAAGGCCTAATTTCTTAATGTTTGCTTCAATGACTGCAGGACGACCGACAAGGATTGGTTTTGCTAAACCTTCATCAACTGCAATTTGTACTGCGCGAAGTACACGTAAATCTTCACCTTCAGCATAGGCAATGCGTTTTGGATCAGTTTTTGCTTGCGCAAAAATTGGTTTCATCATGAATGCAGAGTTATAAACAAACTCAGACAAACGTTGACGATACGCAGAGAAGTCTTGAATTGGACGAGTTGCAACACCTGAATCCATCGCTGCTTGTGCAATTGCAGGTGCAATCTCAAGAATCAAACGTTGATCTAATGGGCGGGGAATGAGGTAATCACGACCAAATGAAGCAGATTTTTCACCATACGATGCAGCATCAGCTTCGACATGTGCCATGCGAGCAATCGCATGTACACAAGCAATCTTCATCTCTTCATTAATTGTTGTAGCACCAACATCGAGTGCACCACGGAAGATATAAGGGAAGCAAAGCGCATTGTTCACTTGGTTTGGATAGTCTGAACGACCAGTTGCCATAATCACGTCTGGACGTGCTTCATGTGCATGTTCAGGAAGAATTTCAGGGTCTGGGTTAGCAAGGGCAAAGATGATCGGATCTTTCGCCATGACTTTAACCATTTCTTTGGTCAAAATACCTGCTGCAGAAAGACCAAGGAACATGTCCGCACCTTCCATTACATCAGCAAGCTGAGAGCCTTCGATGTCTTGAACGTATGCTTTTTTAGACTCATCCAAGCCTTCACGTTTAGTGGTCAATAAACCGCGTGAATCTGCCACAACGATGTTTTCTTTTTTCACGCCAAGTGCGCAAAGTAAGTTCAAACATGAAAGGGCAGCAGCACCTGCGCCAGAAGCGACAATTTTGATTTCTTCAATTTTTTTGCCATTGAGTTGAAGTGCATTCAGTAATGCAGAACCCACAATGATCGATGTACCGTGTTGGTCATCATGGAACACAGGAATATTCATGCGTTCACGAAGTTTTTGCTCGATGTAGAAACACTCTGGGGCCTTGATGTCTTCAAGGTTGATACCACCGAAAGTTGGTTCTAATGCTGCAACGATATCTACGATTTTGTCTGGATCGTTTTCAGCAATTTCAATGTCAAAAACATCAACACCAGCGAATTTTTTGAATAGAACGCCTTTACCTTCCATAACAGGTTTTGACGCTAAAGGACCAATGTTACCTAAGCCCAGTACGGCTGTACCGTTACTGACTACAGCAACAAGATTACCGCGCGCTGTGTAAAGTGCAGCAGTAGATGGGTCGCGTTCAATTTCTAAACAAGGTGCAGCGACACCTGGCGAGTATGCGAGGGCTAAATCGTGTTGGTTGACCAATTGTTTGCTTGGTGTAACGCTGATTTTCCCCGGAGTTGGAAATTCGTGATAATACAAAGCCTGCTGTTTTAAAGATTGATCGTCCATCTGTATCTCGATTGTGTTTTGTTTATCCAATATAAAGCTGCAATGCTTGCTTTATCCGCTTGAATATAACATTAGTTGCACAGTTGGGACAGTCGAAGTCGCGTCTTTTTCAGACAATCTTATAGCTCAGGCATAGTGACTTATATTAAGTAAGTATAAGCAGGCGAAGAGATATTATTTTCAAGGAACACGGTTGCCTCTTCTTGTGGCAGTGGCTTAGAGAAAAAATAGCCTTGAGCAATGTCACATTCTAAGTCTTGTAGATACTGTAACTGCTGTTCAGTTTCAATCCCTTCAGCGACTACCGTCATGCCCATCGCTTTACCCATGGCAATCATGGCACTAACGATGGCCAATTGTTTATTTTCACCAATTTTAGAGATAAAACTGCGATCTATTTTTAAAATATCAATTGGAAAATCAGCCAGATAGGATAGAGATGAGTAGCCAGTGCCAAAATCATCAAGTGAAATATTGATTTTACGTTTTTTTATTTCGTTTAATAGTTCACGTACTGAATCTAGATTTTCGACCAAAGAGGATTCAGTAATTTCCAGTTCCAGACTGGCACCATCAATTTGATTGGCATCTATCGCTTCATCTAAATCATTTAATAATTGTCCACGGCGCAGTTGCTGTGCAACAATATTGACGGATACACAAATATTTTGATAACCCAAATTATTCCAAAAGCGAATTTGCTGCGCGGTTTTTTGCAGGACAAAACGCCCGATATCGGAAATTAAACTGGTTTGTTCTGCTAAAGGAATAAATAAGCCCGGTGGTATTAAGCCTTTTTCAGGATGATTCCAGCGCACCAAGGCTTCAAAACCGTAAATATTTTTATCACGGAAATTGATCTTCGGTTGGTAATACACCACCAGCTCATTATTTTGAATGGCTTTACGCAAGTCGCGTTCCAAGAAGATCCCTTGCTCTAATAATGCGGTATTTTCATTGGAATAATAACGTGTAGTATTGCCTCCCAAATTTTTAGCTTCGCTCAGCGCTTGTTCTGCACAGTTATTTAGATAATCTAGCTGACGGCCATGCTCAGGATAGAACGCTACACCCATCGATAAGGTGATGACATGTTCTTGGCCAAAAATATTAAATGGAATGCTAAAGGCTTTATTGATGCGTTCACAATGCTCTTGCACAGAAGGGCGGATATGTGAAATTTCATACACAATCGCAAAATCATCGCCATTTAAATGCGCAACAAATAATGCTTCGGCATTGGTTAGACGTAAACGCTGTGCGACTTGGCGTAACAGTTCGTCACCACCATTGTTGCTGAGATATTCATTTAATGGACGGAAACGGTCGATGTTTAAACGAATGACGGCCAACTGTTTAATCGAATCTTGCTGTGAAACTAAATATTGATGCAGTTGATAGTTGTAATAAAAACGGTTCGGTAAATCAGTTAAGGTGTCATAATTTTCTAAATAAGATAAACGTTGTTCTTGCAATTTACGTTCGGTCAGGTCTGAGACAATCCCGATATAATGGGTAACGCGGTTTTGATCATCAGTAATCGCATTAATATGCATCCATAGCGTCAGTTCTTTACCTGAAAGAAATTTTTCGTGCAATTCACCATCATACTCACCAATTTTCAGCACTTGTTTAATGATCGAGTAGTGCATACTGCGTTGAATTGATTTGTAATTTGCTGTGATATCAAATAGATGTTTGCCAATAATTTGGTCGTAGTTAAAGCCGGTTAATTGTTCGTAAAACGGATTGACTTCGATATAGCACAGCTCTTCATTTAAAATGAAAATCCCTTCAGCAGCTTGTTCGAGTACGCTGGCTGCAAGTTTTAAACGTTCTTGAGACGTCCGTTCTTGATGGATATCACGACGAATACCGACCATGCGCAAGGGCTTGCGGTTATCTGGATCGCGTTGAATGACTCGCCCAATATCATGTACCCAACTCCATTTTCCTTGACTGTTTTGAATCCGATAGGTGGCCTCATAACGGTCTTTAAATCCACGAAGATGTTGAATCATTGCTGATTTAAAATGAGGAATATCATCAGGATGGATCACATGTTGTAACTGTTGCTGATGCTCTTTCGAATGTCTAAGGGTTTTTTCTTGCTTATAGTTGGTGACAACGATTTTACGATCTTTGATATTCCAATCCCAAGGACGTAAACCTGCAATTTCATGTGCAAGGACTAAATTGGCCTGTTGGTTTTCTAAATCCTTGTTCATTTGCTCAATGTCGAAGGTCCGTTCTTTGACTTTTTGTTCAAGGATTTGGTTACCTAGTTGTAATTGTAATTCGATGTCACGTGATTTGTTGACTTCATCTTGGAGCTGCTGACACAGTTCATCAGTCCATTTGACTTGTTGCTTGGCACTATCAACCAGTAAGTTGTTTTTTGCATGTAAGGTCGACACACGACGGTGAATCCGATATGACGTCATGGCGCACATTAGAATCACAATGAGCCCAAAATTAATACTCAGGCTAAATAAGTGATTTGAACTATCTAAGAAAAAGAACTGTGCAATCAGATAAGGCACGATAGACGGGATAAATGCTAAACAAAAATAATTGAGTTTTTGCGTTAAATAGGTCAAACCAAAGGTTTGCGTCACGATCAATAGTAAGGCGGAGAGCGTTAAGGCCTGAATCGGTTCAAAGCTTTGATTGGTCGCAGGTAAATAGTAAAAAATTAAAAAGATACCGCTCGCAATCAGCGTGCCGACTGAAAAACACTGAAACTGTAGCCAACGATGCGCAATCATCAGTGAATATTGTTCAGGTTTAAAATAAACGGTGCTAATCAGCCAACATAAACTGACAAAAACTTCGGTAAAAATAAACCAAATATTGAAATATAAAGATGGCGATTTATAAAAAATTTGATATATCGAAAAAATATATAAGCAAATAATCAGAATACTGACTAAAAAATAGCGGCTATGGCGAATCGTGTTCGCAATTTGAGCAGTATGATTGTACTGCTTGATATATTCATCTTGTTTATACGTCATGAATATAAAAACCCTGCCTTAACCAAATTTAGATCGTTGTATTTGTATTGTTCCTGAGAGTATTTGTTTATTCTTAGTAACAAATCATTTGTTTTTATTGACTCTAGGGTAATTGCGTTACAAATAAAAAGCAATATCGAGGATGTCATCATTGATGCTTTCAGATGAACTATCGAGTAAAAATTAAATAAATTTATAATTTAAAATTGAAAGTGCAACTACAGGTGCAGTTTCTGTGCGAAGGACACGTTCACCGATACACCAGTTCACAAAACCTTTCTCATTTGCTGCGCTGATCTCGGCTTCGCTCAAGCCACCTTCAGGGCCAATCAGTAAGGCAAATTGTGGGTCAGCATCAGCTAATACATCAACTTCATCTTTATTGGGTGCGAGTACCAACTTGGTAGTCGGAAGATTACTCTCCAGCCATTTTTCAAGGGAAAGGGGCGCAAGTACTTTAGGGACAATGTTGAGACCACATTGTTCACATGCAGCAATGGCAATACCTTGCCAATGGTCGAGTTTCTTTTGATCACGATCGTACTTCAAACGCATTTCACAACGTTCTGAAATGAGTAGTTGAATTTTAGAAACACCGAGTTCCACAGCTTTTTGAATCGCATAATCCATGCGGTCGCCTTTGCTCATCACTTGACCCAAGAGCGCCGTAAAATGTGGTGTGCGATTGCTTGGATTGAATTGCAATACTTGGACGGCAGCCGACTTTTTAGCGACTTCAACCAATTTAACATGATATTCGCCACCTTGCCCATTGAACAAAGTGGCAGTTTCGCCCACTTGAGCACGTAAAACTTTTACCCAGTGATGAAATACTGTTTCCGTTAATTCAACAGTCGTATTAACAGTTAAATCAGCTTCAATATAAAAACGTGGCATTAAAGTTTTACTCTCAAAAAGGTCGAAATGTCTTATGCAAGACCGAGGTCTTTCACAAGTTGACGTGTAGGGTCAGTGGTATTCATGGTATAGAAGTGCAAGCTTGGCGCACCACCAGCAATCAGACGTTCGCAAAGTTTCACAATCACTTCATGACCAAAGGCTTTGATTGACGCTGTGTCATCGCCATAAGTCGCAAGCTGTTTACGAATCCAGCGAGGAATTTCTGCACCTGTACCATCAGCAAAGCGAATTAAATTACTTGCATTGGTAATAGGCATGATGCCTGGAGCGACAGGAATGTTCACGCCTTCTTTTTGAATGCGTTCTACAAAGTAGAAGTATGCATCTGGATTGAAGAAGAACTGTGTGAGTGCTGCGTTAGCGCCCGCATTGGCTTTATCACAGAAACGTTTGATGTCGAGGTCAAAGCTGTCTGCTTGAGGATGCATTTCTGGGTAAGCTGCAACTTCAATTTTGAAGTGATCGCCAGTGTGCTCACGGATGAAACGCACAAGATCTGTTGCATAAGGCAATTCGCCCAAGCCCACTTGACCAGACGGCAAGTCGCCGCGCAGCGCAACAATACGGTCAATGCCTTGCGATTTATACAAATCTAGCAATTCAGCAATACGTTCTTTGCTGTCACCAATACAAGACAGGTGAGGGGCAACCGGTGTGCCTTTACCGTTGAAATCATTCAATGTAGACAAAGTGCGTTCACGGGTAGAACCGCCTGCACCGTATGTTACAGAGAAAAATTCAGGATTTAATAATTGAAGTTCTTGGTGTACAACTTTAAGTTTTTCCGCGCCCGCATCAGTTTTGGTCGGGAAGAACTCAAAGGAAATAGGAATCTGTTTTGACATGTTCAAATCCTTTTTTATAAATACTATTTGTTTACCCTCTCCCTGACCTCTCCCAAAGGGAGAGGAGTATTCATTACTGAATTATGCAGGGTTAAACACCCAGCTTATTAAATTGATAAGATTTTAATCCTGAATACAATTTAACGAAGCTGTCACCCTCTCCCTCTGGGAGAGGGATGGGGTGAGGGTCAATTAATATTTATAAGCCTCAGCTTTGAACGGGCCTTCAACTTGAACACCGAGGTAATCCGCTTGTTCTTGAGTCAAAGTCGTTAATACGCCACCGAAACCTGCAACCATTGCAGCAGCAACTTCTTCGTCTAATTTCTTAGGAATAAGTTCTACGCGGATCGCAGCTTGTTTTTGATCTTCAGGAAGATCAGCAAATTTTTCAGCGAATAGGTGCATTTGACCCAATACTTGGTTGGCAAAAGAACCATCCATAATACGTGAAGGGTGACCGGTTGCATTACCAAGGTTCACCAAACGGCCTTCAGAAAGAAGGATTAAGTAATCGTTTTCATTTTCTGTACGATACACTTGGTGAACTTGCGGCTTAACTTCAACCCACTTGTAACCACGTAAATAGTTAGTGTCGATTTCTGTGTCGAAGTGACCGATGTTACAAACCACAGCGCCCGCTTTTAATGAATCAAGCATTGCTGCGTCACATACGTGGTAGTTACCAGTAGTCGTTACGATCAAGTCAGTATTTTGAAGAAGGTCAAGGTTGATGTCTTCTTTCTTGCCAGTTTGAACGCCGTTTTTGTACGGAGCAACAACTTCGAAACCGTCCATGCATGCTTGCATTGCGCAGATTGGGTCAACTTCAGTGACACGTACAATCATGCCTTCTTGACGAAGTGATTGAGCAGAACCTTTACCTACGTCGCCATAACCGATCACAAGCGCACGGCGGCCAGATAAAAGCATATCTGTACCACGTTTGATGGCATCATTTAGAGAGTGACGGCAACCGTATTTGTTGTCGTTTTTAGACTTAGTGACAGAGTCGTTTACGTTGATTGCAGGAACTTTTAAAGTACCGTCGCGGTGCATTTCGTAAAGACGTTGAACACCTGTAGTGGTTTCTTCAGTAATACCGTGGATTTTAGCAATTACTTCTGGGTATTTTTCGTGAACAAGTGCAGTTAAGTCACCGCCATCATCCAGAATCATGTTGGCATCCCAAGGTGTACCGTTCACATTGATTTGCTGTTCAAGACACCACATGTATTCTTCTTCAGTTTCGCCTTTCCAAGCAAATACAGGAATACCTGCAGCAGCGATTGCAGCAGCAGCGTGGTCTTGAGTAGAGAAGATGTTGCATGAAGTCCAGCGTACTTCTGCGCCCAATTCAACTAGAGTTTCAATTAAAACTGCAGTTTGAATAGTCATGTGGATACAGCCTAGGATTTTCGCGCCAGCAAGGGGTTTAGCCGCTGCATAGCGTTTGCGAAGACCCATTAGGGCTGGCATTTCTGCTTCTGCGAGTTTGATTTCTTTACGGCCGTAGTCAGCTAGTGAAATATCGGCAACTTTGTAATCTGTAAATGAAGCATTAACCGCGTTCATCACGATCTCCTTAATAAAAACAATTGATCATTCAGTTCGCGGATGCCGTTGTTGATTGGAACGAGTGTCCAACCGAATCGTCGAGCCTAGCGATCTTATATTTAGTGCCTATAAGAAAGTCGCAGCATCCCTCGACTAGGGCAGTATTGTACTTGGAAATAGAGTGAGTTCCAATCAAAAATTGGTTAATATGTAGATGAATAATCTGATAATAAAAAGATAATAACGTACATATCATGAATATATTAAAATTTAATATTTTCCTAGTTTTACTCGTATCTTCACAAGCTGTCTCAGCAAGGCGAGGCGACTTTTCACCACAAGATATTTTTTTTCTGCCTTTAATTTTGATTGGGGTTTTATCCTTATTTAAATTTTCAGGCTTTATTGAAAATTATACGAAAGGCTTAAATTTAACCCTTAGAGTAGTCATAAAAGCAGTGAGTTTTATTATTTTGATTGGCATCATTGCCCTTATAATTATCGGGATAGGGCTAATTTCTGAGTATATTCCTGAAAAATGGTCGATGATATTCTAGTGCAATTTTAAATATAAAAAATTGGAAGCTAATAATGAAAAAATTAACTGCATTCATATGCTTGTGTTTTTCAGCACTAACATATGCCAACGATTCAACAGGCTATGTGGCAACGGGAGGGGTGCAGTACCTTAAAAATAAAGACATTCAAATGTTCAGTGAAGACCTATTTATTAGTAAAAAAATGATCAAGGTCGATTATCAGTTTAAAAATCTGAGCAATAAAGATGTGACTGAAACCATACTTTTTCCACTGCCAAAAGTTGAAAACTTCTTTGAATCTGATTTTGCCAATACTGAAAAATTGCTAAAAAGTTTTAAAGTTCAGGTGAATGGAAAAATGATTCAGCCTGAAATGCATGTGCGCACTTTTATTCAAAAAAATGAGAAAACAGCCCCGATTGATATGACGGAGAGTTTTAAGCAATGCGGGTTTACGGAAAAAAACATGCTGAATCCGTGGAGCAGGCAAGATGTTGAATATGAAACTTTCGAAACAAAACTCAGACGCTGTAAAAATGTAGCGCTGCAAAAAGTATTGCCCAAAGATCCGAATGAAACCATTTCATGGTCGTCTCAGGTGATTTACAGTTGGAAGCAAACGTTTAAAGCCAATGCGCTCACACGTGTACAGCATCAATATGCACCGCTGGTGGGTGGGTCTGTGGCTTTATATCCTGATGAATATAATAAAAGTTATTGTATGGATCAAAACTTTAAGGCAGGACTCAGAAAGGCTAAATCACAGCATGCACCATTTCAAGCGCTGGGCTATATCTTAAAAACTGGTGCCAATTGGGCAAAGCCTATTCAAGATTTTAAACTGACTATCGAGCGTGATGCAGGAGAGTTGGTTTCTTTTTGCTGGGCAGGTAAAGTGAAGAAAATCAGCGCTACGCAGTTTCAAATGGTTGAAAAGAATTTTGTGCCCAAACAAGATTTGGACATTATTTTTGTGCATGTGAAATCAGGTCTGGATTAAAACTTGCAGGCAAAACTGCTGCGATTTGTTTATCATCGTCCATAAGCAATTTTGAGTTTTGATATATGTCGATGGAAATACCTGATGAGTTGGCAAATTTAGAAGCCAATGGCGGCATTTATGCAGTGTGGATGTTGCTGCAGCACTTAGGCATAGATGCAGATATTCAGCAACTCATCGAAGTTTGCGCTTATGACGCTGACCATGGCACAACAACCATTGGTTTAGCTGTAGGACTGAAAAAGTTTGGTTTTCAAGTAAAGTTTTACACAGAGCATGATCCTGAGCTGCAGGACAGTGAAAAACGCAGTTATGCAGAAGCAGACCAATTGGAACTGCCTATATTGCCTGCAATTGGCTATGCACAAATTCAGCAGGCTTTTGAACAAAATCAGTTTGTGATTGTGTATTACGATACTCTAGAGGGCGTGGGGAACCATTCTTTGGTGTATGACATTGACGAAACTGAAATTAGTTTCTTTGACAGCTTTGATGCCATGCCAGCAGACGTATTTGAACAGCAGCGTGGAGCAGAAGGCATTTGCCGACAAGTCATTACTGTTGACGTAAATAGCTATGTAGCGAGCTGAGCCATTTTGTTAAAAGCAAAAAGCCCATCATGAGATGGGCTTTATTTTTTAGAAAATAATTGGATTACTGCTCAGCCACATTGGCTTTTTCATTCCAAAAATCTGCTTTTTCTTCATCAGCGTCGATGCCTAATCCATTGGCATAAATAAAAGCTAAATCACGCATGGCTTGAACTTCACCTAATTTTGCAGATTGTTCAACCAGTTCAATGGATTTAGCAACATCTTTTTCCACCACATCGCCGCGACGGTAAAAATTGGCCAATTCTAAAATTGCAGCAGGATGGTCATGTTTTGCCGCTTGTTCTAACCAGCGGTGTGCACGCTCAAAATAGGTATTAGATTCTTCAGGATCTTCTTCGAGCATATCTTTGGCATAGACTGCATAGCCTTCACCCAGCCAATACATTGCTTCTACATGACCTAACTGAGCTGCTTTGAGTGCCCATTCTTCTGCAAGTTCAACATGCTCATCATTTTCACTTTGCATATAAATTTCAGCCAGTTCAAATTGAGCATCTTTATTGCCTGCCATGGCACGGTTATATAAAGCAGGAGAGATCGAAAGTTCAGACATGTGTAATCCAAAAGAGCAGAATAGGCATAGCCTAATCGGTTGGCATGAAAAAAGCCAATCCGAAGATTGGCTTTCAATGTTTAGAGAAGCTTGTCTAATGAATTAAAATTTCAATAACACAGCTGACAATACAAATACGACAACCAATGCACCAATAATTTTCCAAAAATATTCAGCGATATAACTAATACATAGCCCGACAAATAAAGCCGCAATAGTCAGCGCGCCAAACCAATAACTGATGTTATTGCTCGGCGTGCCAAGAGAGAGGCAAAGTAGTAAGGCGATGATCAATAGCGCCCAGCCGACTAGCGTGGCTAACCGTGTTTGGCCCACACTTAGTTCTTTGCTGTAGAACTGCTTTTGATGTTTTGACATGCTGCTTGCCAAGGCAAAAAAACCTAAGCTACTCAGTGTCCAAATCAAGAGAAAGAACATCATGCTTCAACCTCCTTTGTGCCACGTGCTTTTTTAACAGGCAGCCCTTTATGCTTTTTCACTTTGTAAAATGAATAGGCAAACAAGATAGCCAAAAGCCACATTGCAAGATCAAAGGATGCAATCATCCATTGGCCATTTGCCATGGTATTCCAAAGCGGTTGACCACCAGTCATGAAGTTTACAATCGGCAGTAAGGCAAAAATTGCTGTGGCAAAAGCTAAAAGTTCTAGCCACGCTTGACGATGCGTACGGAACATCGCATAAATAAGCGTTAGTAGCCAAACAATAAAGAAACTACGAATTTCTAATTCCGAACGGTTTTCAAGCTGTGCGGGAATAAAACGGTTGGCATAGAAAAATGCTGCACAGGCAATGGGTAAACCAATAATCGCTGCAATATTGGTCACTTCAACCGTGCGGTAGCCAAATGATTTAAAGCCTTGTTTTTGTTGTTGCGGTGCACGTTTTACACACCACAGAATGAGACCTGTAGCGACCATCAGGGTGCCTACAATCCCTGAAATAAACAGCAGCCAACGTAGTGCTAAATCTACACCGCGTGCTTCATGTAGCGTGGTCACTACATTGTAAATACCCATCGGTACAGAAGGGTGCTTTAACTTGGCACTTTCGTCAGTTAAGTCTTTGCCTGTTACGCCATCAAATTGTTTACTTGCATAGACATTTCGATATGCAACACTTTCACCATGTAAGGCGCGTAGCTCAATTTTAGCTTGGTCTGTATTCGGTGCAATGATGCTAACGGTACTAATAGGATTAGTTTTCCATTCAGCCTGAACTGCGGTCACGATTGGCGCTAAGTTGGTCAACGGCGCAGCAACGACAGGTTGCTCTTCACGTTTAGAGCGACGATCTCCTCGACCTTCACCACGGCCCTCAGCACGATTTTCGCCTTGGTTTTGTGCAAAATTGGCACGGGCTTGCTGTGGGCGTTCGCCACGTTCTTCGTGTCCTTGATCAGATTCACGTCCTTCAGGTTTATTTTCTTGAACCAAGGCACGATTTTGTTCTTGTAAAAATTGTCCCCGGTTTTCATAAATACGCTCAATCCCCCAAGGCATGATCGTAAATAACAGCAGCAACAGGCCACTAAAGGTGATCATGATGTGGAAGGGAAGCGCAAATACTGCGGTTGCATTATGTGCATCGAGCCAAGAACGTTGTCCTTTACCTGAACGGAAGGTAAAGAAATCTTTAAAGATTTTTTTATGAGTAATCACACCACTAATGATGGCAACTAACATCAACAGTGTCGCTATCCCGACAAACCATCGCGTCCACATACGTGGCATACCATAAAGTTCGAAATGGAAACGATAGAGAAAATTACCACCACGCGTATCGCGCGGCTCAAGCACTTCACCTGTAGCACTATCAATGTAGATTTGTTTACCACCACGGCGTGCGCGAGGGTCTTCACCTTGTTCACGAACGGTAATTAATGTGGCATTTTGACGCGTATTTGGCAGCAAAATATTCCAAGCACCTGCATTCGGATGATTTTGCTGTAAATAATTCAGTGCGACTTCAGTTTGTTGGACTTGTGAACTGGCTGGAACAGATTGATGCAGCTCAGGTGTCATCCAAACATTGATTTCATTTTTAAAGAAGCTCAGGGTTCCGGTCAGGAAAATAGCATACAGCAACCAACCTAAGATTAGGCTAGCCCATGTATGCAGCCAAGACATGGACTGGCGAGGCCCCTCTACTTTTGCATCAACACGCATTTTAGCTTCCCATCATCATGTAAATGGCATACAAACACACCGCAGGGATCACAATGCCTAAAGTTGCTTTGAGGGTTTTATTCACCATAAAGACCCAAATAAATGCACAGCTCCACAGGATAAATGAAATTAAAGTTGCACTCATGGCTGCACTTCCACGGTCTTCGCTAAATACATCTGCAATTACGATGGCAGATAGCATTGCGACAACATATCCGCCCACTAAAGCGAGGGCAAAGCGATAGAAAATCATCAAGCGATAGGTCAATAGAGAGGGGGTGTCTTTACGCGTTTTAGGCAGCGCAGATGTGAGGGGTGTCACGAGTGCCTCAGGTGGTGAGCTATTCATAAAATACTTAAGCGCTTGGAAATTGTATTAAAGTCAATCTAAATGATAACAATTATTATTAATAATTAGAATAATGTATTCACAAAATTATTGATTTTTCAGCATGCTGAGTAGAAATTGATTTAAAAAGAGGGGAAATAAAGGCAAAAAAATAGCGACCGAAGTCGCTATTTTAGAATGCAAGAATGCTTAATTGTCTACATTATTGCTCTTGTTGAATGCCTGCAACTAACCAGTCTTGATCAGAACCCGCAGGTTTAACAAAATGCCATACTTCAGCAAAAGGCTGTGGCAGGCTATTTAAGTCTTCACTTACAGTACCTGTAAAACGCACACTTACAACGTATTGACCATTTTCGTTAGCAGAATCGACCACCATAGCATTTAAGTTAGAAAACTCAGCAACGTCTTCATCTTTATTCGCCATAATGTCGTTATACATAGACTGGTAAAGATCAGGCGTTAAGTAACGCTGAATTTCAGAAATGTTGCTTGCCGTATTCATCGATTGAATGTGGTTAAAACGCTGACGTGCAACACGTAAAAATGTTGCTGGCTCTGTACCATCAGGCAATTGATTGCCGCTGTTGGTATAGGCAGCACCAAAAGGCGCGTTCGTTGCTGCAGCTGCACCAAATGGAGCATTTGAAGCTGCTGAATTACCGCCTACAGAATTACCAAAAATATTCGTATTGTCATTACCTGCACGAGGTGCAGCATTTTGCTGGCCAAACGGTGCATTGTTTGCACCGCTGTTTGGCGCATACGGATTGTTAGCGGCTAGTTTTTTTTTTGAGCCCATCTTACGGAAAATGAAGAAGGCAACAGCAGCGGCAAGTAAAATCCAGATCCAGCCTGGAATACCACCTTTCTCTTCCTGTTGTTGAGCTTGCGCTTCAGAAGCTGCTTGACCGTTATTGTCATCGGCCATCGCATTTGCAGCGACTGCACCAATTGCAGCACCAGCCACACCAGCTGCAACCATTCCGCCCACATTCGAGCCAGATTTAGCTGGAGCGCCAGCAGTTGCAGGCTGTTGAACAGGAGCAGATTGACGAGGTTGCTGATAAGACTGAGTTGGAGCAGCTTGACGGCTCATACCATGGCTTTTACCACCACCGGCACGTTTCGCTTCTGCAATCGGCGCTACCAAAAGGGCTGCTGTTAAAAGAGCAGTCATCAAACCACGCTGTCGAACTTCCATCAAATTTTCCTATATCTATATAAAGTTAAAATAGCCATCTAGTTATGCCGCCATTTGTACTGAATTTCAATAGAACATCGGTAAAAAATTGAAAATTCATTCAAAATAAACGATTCAACGTGACTAAGACTCATCGGTAAGTGTAATTGCCTGACTCAACGCCTCATGTAAACGTGCGACAGAAATAATTTCTACACCTGAAATCGGTTTTTGCGGTGCATTCCCACGCGGTAAAATAATGGTTTTAAACCCATGCTTAATGGCTTCTTTGAGTCGTTCTTGTCCATTGGGTACAGGGCGGATTTCGCCTGAAAGGCCGACTTCACCAAATACTGCCAAATGCTGTGGCAGGGCTTTAGCTCTTAAGCTAGAGGCGCAGGCTAAAAGTACCGCAAGGTCAGAACCGGTTTCAGTGATTTTTAAACCACCGACGACATTGACATAGACATCTTGTCCAGCGGTTTGTACGCCACCATGACGGTGCATAACGGCTAAAAGCATGTTTAAACGGTTTTGTTCTAAACCTAAGGCCACGCGTCGAGGTTGTCCGTGCGCATCATCTACCAAAGCCTGAACTTCAACTAAAAGTGGACGTGTACCTTCACGGCTAATCATGACAATGGAACCCGGAATGGCTTCATCATAACGACTCAGGAAAATAGCGGATGGGTTTGATACCTCGCGCAGTCCTTTATCTGTCATGCCAAATACCCCAAGCTCGTTGACCGCACCAAAACGGTTTTTCACCGCACGAATCATACGGAAGCGAGAGTCAGACTGACCTTCAAAATACAAAACACAATCGACCATGTGCTCAAGCACGCGAGGGCCGGCCAAAGAACCTTCTTTTGTTACGTGACCGACAATAAACAGTGCAGTGCCACTATTTTTGGCAAAGCGGGTCAGGAGTGCAGCCGATTCACGAATTTGGGAAACACCGCCCGGCGCAGACTGGAGTGTTTCGGTGTATAGGGTTTGGATCGAATCTAAAATGGCCACGGCAGGGCGTTCATGTGCCAATACTTCGCAAATACGCTCGACACAGGTTTCTGCCATGACTTTAAGTTGATCGGTCGGCAAATCTAGGCGCTGGGCACGTAGCGCCACCTGAGACAAAGATTCCTCACCTGTGACATATAAGGCAGAACTTTTACTCGCCGCCATATAGGTTGCGGTTTGTAGCAAAATAGTGGATTTACCAATGCCGGGGTCACCACCAATCAGCACAACTGAACCTGTGACCAGTCCACCACCGAGTACACGGTCAAATTCACCAATACCTGTTGCCATTCGGGTTTCATGCGAAACAGAAACTTGATTTAAGGTGGTCACAGCAGCGGCTTGACCTGCATAGCCACCGCCCATTTTAGGCTGTGCACGGTGTGTAACGGCGGGTGCAATATTGACTTCGACTAATGAATTCCATTCACCACATTCGGTACATTGACCGGCCCATTTGGGATGATCAGCACCACATTGTTCACATCGATAGACACTTTTTGCTTTCGCCATAATATTTACTGTGCACAAACTCAAATTGAGTCACAGCATAGCGGTGAATACATCGAAAAACCAAGTTTTTATCGCATGAAATGACTGTTGAAGGTCAATTGATGTCGTTTTATTTTCAATAGCTGCACTTTTATATAGTAAGCACTTTATAATAGCGCATTATATTTTTTGAAATGGGTCACCACATGACTGAACTATTACGACATATCGATGCCATTGCACGTGAAAAAAATCGTGATGTGTTATTTGTGCATTTTGAAGAATATGATCATCAACATCCTGAGAAAAATACGGTACGTAATGACGTTATGCACTGGTTTGACCTGCAAAATCTCGAGTATTTCCCTTGTATGGGGCTAGAAGGTGAGTCTTTGATCGATAGCTATACAGGTGATTTATACCTTGACGTACCTTTTGATGAAAGCAGCCCTGCATATAAAACTCTCAGTGAATATCTTGAAGATGAACAAGGGAACATGAAAATTCAGGGGGTATTGTTCTTTTCTTTATCCTTGGAAATTGCCTTAGAAATCGAAGCGGATCTGATGGAAGCCAGTGCTGTAGATTCTGAATATGCTGAAAATGAGTTTGGTGACCAATTTGGCGAAGGCTTTATTGAAGATGCTGAGTCAGATCAAAAGGATGAATCCAATGAAAGCAACACGAAAAACGACAAATTTGATGATGGTCAAATCGGTACGATTCAATAAGTAAATATCGATTATCAGTCCGAATAAAAAAGCCACGTGAATTCACGTGGCTTTTTGTTTAGTAGCGTGAAAGGATTAGTACAGTTCACCTGATTTACGACGTGCAATAAAATCTTTCGATTCTTTGGCAATAACACCAGAAAGTAACAACAGCGCAATTAAGTTTGGTACAGCCATCAAACCGTTAAAGGTATCGGCAAATAACCACACAAGATCAAGAGTCGCCACACAGCCTACAAAGACTGAAGCGATGTAAATCAAACGGTAAATCAAGACAAACTTTTCACCAAGTAAGTAAGTACAGCATTTTTCACCATAGTAACTCCAACCTAAAATGGTTGAGTATGCAAAGAAAATAATCCCGAAGGTGACGATCAAGCCGCCAAAACCCGGTAATAATTTATCAAATACGCTGATAGTTAAAACTGCACCAGTTTGGTCGCCAAAACTGTTGCCTGCCATAATAAAGCCCATGACCAAAACAATCCCGGTGATAGAACACACGATAATCGTATCGATAAATGTACCTGTCATTGAAACTAAACCTTGACGTGCAGGGTGATCCGTTTTCGCAGCAGCCGCGGCAATAGGTGCAGAACCCATACCTGCTTCGTTAGAGAAAACACCACGGGCAACACCATAACGAATAGCCGCACCAATCGCACCACCTGCCGCAGCTTCGCCAGTAAATGCATAGGTAAAGATTAATTTGAGAGAAGGAATGACCAATTCAAGATTATTTAAAATGATGATTAGTCCACCCAATACATAACCGACAGCCATAATAGGTACGATATAAGAGGATGCTTTAGAGATGGATTTAATTCCGCCGAGAATTACTAAAGCAGACAGAATAGTAATAACAATACCTGTAATCCACGTTTCAAGTCCGAGACTATTTTCAACAGCGAGGGCAACCGTATTGGACTGTACTGAACTGCCAATGCCGAAAGAGGCTAAAGTACCAAAGAGGGCAAAAATGACAGCGAGCCATTTCCACTTCAGTCCACGTTCAATGTAGTACATTGGACCGCCGCTCATTTCGCCATTTTCATTTTTTACGCGATATTTGACTGCGAGTACGCCTTCACCATATTTGGTTGCCATACCAAAGAGGGCTGTCATCCACATCCAAAACACTGCGCCCGGACCACCGAGCACACAAGCGGTGGCTACACCGGCAATATTACCTGTACCAATGGTGGCTGAAAGTGCGGTCATAAGTGAGGCAAAATGTGAAATATCGCCTTCATGTGATTTGGCATGTTCATGCCTTCCAAACACTTGTTTAAATGCTAAAGGCAACATGCGGAATTGCCAGAATAGTAAACGGAAGGTGAGGAATACACCTGTTCCAACAATGAGGACCAACATGTATGGGCCCCAGACCCATCCACTGAGTGTTTCCATGATATTTTGAATTTCTTGCATAGTATCTTCTTCTTATCGGCCCTGAGTGAGTGAATGCTACATTTTTGATATCTGTAGCAATTGATATGCCATTGTTAGAAACTTCCATGATTTTTGGCATAAATTTTTTATCGTTGGGAAAATATTTTTTGCATAGAATTGAAGTTTTTACAAGTAAATTGTTGTTTTGTTTGTCGCTTTGAATTTGGGATAGAGGTTAAGATTTTTATATATAAGAAAAATAAATTAACTTTGTCACTTAATCCGAAAATATAGATGATGAGAAATAATTTTGTATTTTCTGAAATTTTTACGTTAATTTGTCGCAATTGGAACGCGAAGTTGAATTAAATAATGTCAAATGAAATTCATGGATCGCACGCTGATAGCGGCGATTTGAAACGAAGCTTGTCCAACCGACACCTGCAATTGATTGCGATTGGTGGTGCGATTGGTACAGGTTTATTTATGGGGTCAGGAAAGACCATCAGTTTAGCTGGTCCGTCCATCCTTATTATCTATATGATTATTGGTTTTATGGTTTTCCTCGTCATGCGTGCATTAGGCGAGTTATTACTATCAAATCTTGAATATAAATCTTTTATCGATTTTGCAACCGACTTAATCGGCCCGTGGGCAGGCTATTTTGTGGGTTGGACCTATTGGCTGTGCTGGATCACTATAGGGATTGCTGATTTATCGGCCATCATTTATTACCTGCAATTCTTTAATGGAGGTAACCCGTTCTCGCCCGAAGAAGGGGTGATGATCAGTGTTGCCGCCATTGTTTTTATCATGGGTTTAAACCTTGTTACGGTTAAACTTTTTGGTGAATTAGAGTTTTGGTTTGCACTGATTAAGATTATTGCAATCGTGGTGCTCATTGGTGTCGGTCTTTGGATGATCTTTACCGGTTTTACCTCATCGACAGGTGAAATCGCATCATTCACACATTTATGGTCACATGGTGGTCTATTCCCAACAGGAGTAACTGGCTTCTTGGCAGGTTTCCAAATCGCCATTTTTGCCTTTGTCGGCGTAGAACTCGTGGGTACTACGGCAGCAGAAACCAAAGATCCAGAACACAACTTGCCTAAAGCTGTGAACTCGATTCCGATTCGTATCATTATTTTCTATGTGCTGGCACTTGTGATTGTGATGTCCGTTACGCCATGGAATGCCATTGACCCAAGCATTTCACCATTCGTGAACTTGTTTAGCCAAGCCGGTATTGCTGCTGCTGCGATTATTATGAACTTGGTTGTGTTGTCATCAGTTATGTCATCGATGAATAGTGGTGTGTTCTCGACTTCACGTATGTTGTTTGGTTTATCTCGTGAAGAGCAAGGTCCAAAAGCGTTTGGCCGTCTAAACTCACGTGCAGTTCCGGCAAATGCGTTGTATTTCTCGGCAGTTTGTTTACTGTTGGGTGCGGCATTACAGTATTTCGTACCGAACACGGTTGAAGCCTTCACTTTAGCAACTACACTGTCGACGATTTTATTTATCTGCGTATGGCTCATGATTATCTGGAGTTATATCGTTTACTATAAAACTCGTCCTGAGTTGCATGCGAAATCAACCTTTAAACTACCGGGTGGTTTATATACCTGTTGGCTCGTGATTATCTTCTTCATCGGCATGATTTATGTCTTGTCGCTAGAAGCAGATACCATGAAAGCGCTCATGGTGAGCCCGATTTGGTTCATCATATTGATTATTGGCTATTTCGGTTTTTATAAGAAAAAGCACCATTAATTTACATTTTTAATCTGATGTAAAAACATAAAAAGCTGCTCCTGAGGGGGCAGCTTTTTTATTTGGATATGGACTTATTTTAAGTTAAAACAGACTGTTTATTAGCGTTTCGATTTGTATTAAACAGCATTCAAATTGATATGCTATTTCAGTGAAATCAATAGCCTGATCGAGCTAGAAATAAAGACAAATAAGGATTGAAAACAGCACCATCAAATTTTGCTTAAATTTAGTGCAGAATGGCAAAAAGCTCACTTGGAATTACAGGGCTTTTCTTTTATCCGCGGGTTGATCACGTTATACTCGGAAAAATCTTTTCATTAGGTACGTTTATGTATCGTTTTATGAATTATAAAATTATTGTATTAGCAAGTGCTGTGCTGCTGACCGCTTGTGGTCAGTCTGGTGCATTGCATTTACCTTCAGATGCAAATGCAGATAAGCGCGCAAAATATCTGATTTATCCAGATACGCCTGCACAGCAAAAGCAGGAAAAACAAGCGGCTCCTGTTGCAACTGAATCGGAATCTTCAAATTCTAACCCTACACCTTAATGCTTTTATAGAAAGGATACTTTCATGAGTTTCACCCGTACGAATGGGGTATTGCATGCAGAGCAATGTTCTTTACAACAGCTTGCACAGCAATATGGCACACCGCTTTATGTTTATTCAAAAGCTACTTTTGAAAAGCATTATTCAGATATGGATCGTGCATTTAGCTTTATCGACCATCAAATTTGTTTTGCGGTAAAGTCAAACTCTAATCTTGCGGTGTTAAACGTACTTGCCAAGCAGGGCGCTGGTTTTGATATCGTGACGGGTGGAGAACTCGCACGTGTGTTAAAAGCCGGTGGTGAAGCTTCTAAAATTGTATTCTCAGGTTTGGGTAAAACTGAAGCCGATATCCAAAAAGCATTGGACGTGGGTATTGCATGTTTTAACGTTGAATCACATGCAGAGTTGGATCGAATCCAAAAAGTTGCTGCTGCAATGGGTAAGAAAGCACCGATTTCATTGCGTGTAAATCCAGATGTGGATGCTAAAACCCATCCTTATATCTCTACGGGTTTAAAAGAAAATAAATTCGGTATTCCTTCAGACAGCGTTTTTGAAACTTATGCGTATGCGGCATCATTGCCAAATCTTGAGATTATCGGGATTGATTGTCATATCGGCTCACAGTTGACTGAAACTCAGCCTTTTGTTGATGCACTTGATCGTGTCATTGTAATGATCAATCAACTGAAAGAGATGGGTATTCATCTAAAACACATCGATATTGGTGGTGGTTTAGGCGTGACTTACAAAGACGAAGTTCCGCCAACTGTTGAAGAATATGCTCAGGCAATGCGTCCGGCTTTAGAAAAATTAGGCCTTAAGGTATATATGGAGCCGGGGCGTAGTATTTCTGCAAATGCAGGTGTGTTGTTAACCAAAGTTGATTTACTCAAACCGACCAATCATCGTAATTTTGCCATTATTGATGCTGCTATGAACGACTTAATCCGTCCCGCTTTATATGAAGCATGGATGGATATTCAGGAAGTAACGCCTCGTACTGATACAGAAAAGAAAGACTGGGATGTTGTTGGTGCGATTTGTGAAACCGGAGATTTCCTCGGAAAGCAACGTCATTTGGCGATTCAAGAAAATGATGTGCTTGCAGTATTGGGTGCGGGTGCTTATGGTTTTGTCATGAGCTCAAACTACAACAGCCGCGGACGTGCTGCTGAAGTGATGGTTGATGGTGATCAGTCTCATTTGATTCGTGAGCGTGAAACCATCGAATCCTTATGGGAACGTGAACGTTTATTGCCTTAAGGAGAAATTCGAGATGTTATTAGAATTTACCAAAATGCATGGCCTTGGCAATGACTTTATGGTGGTCGATCTAATTAGCCAACGGGCTTATTTAGATACAGTGACGATTCAGCGTTTGGCTGACCGTCATTTTGGTATTGGTTTTGATCAGCTTTTGATTGTAGAGCCACCTGATTTGCCTAATGTCGATTTTAAATATCGTATTTTTAATGCAGATGGTTCGGAAGTTGAACAATGCGGTAATGGCGTACGTTGTTTTGCGCGCTTTGTGCATGAACGTAAGTTGACCAGCAAAACCAAAATCAAAGTACAAACCAAGTCAGGTATCGTAGAGCCTGAATTAGGTGCGAATGGTTGGGTGCGCGTCAACATGGGTTATCCACGCTTTTTGCCGCATGAAATTCCATTTATTGCGGAAGAGCCTGAAAACTTATACGACATTGCATTGGCGAATAATGAACAACTCACCATTGATGTGGTGAGTATGGGTAATCCGCATGCAGTGACGATCGTTCCTGATGTTATTACCGCAGACGTTGCTAAAATTGGTCCACAAGTCGAATCGCATGAGCGTTTTCCACAGCGTGTAAATGCAGGTTTTATGCAAATTGTGGACGAGAAACATGCACGCTTACGTGTATTTGAACGTGGTGTCGGTGAAACTATGGCCTGTGGTACAGGTGCTTGTGCAGCGGCAGTATCAGGTATGCGTCGTGGTTTATTAGCTAATTCGGTCGAAATAGAGTTGGCAGGTGGTAAGCTGCAAATTGAGTGGCAAGAAGGTGGTGTGGTTTGGATGACTGGACCAACTGCAACAGTTTACGAAGGACGCTTAGATTTAAGTTACTTCCAAGGTTAAAATCAAAGCCCTGATTCATTCAGGGCTTTTTTCATAAAATAAAAAGTGAATAAAAAATTATAATTCAATTGGATTGGAATCAACATGGAACAAATAAACGAAGAAATAAAAGAAGAAATCTTAGAACAACTTTTTCATAAAGCCTTACATGAACCCGCGTATCGACCCGAATTTTTAGCTCAGTTATTGGCAGCCAATGTGTATTGTGTGGGAACAACAGGGGGACGTGATTCACGTATTGCCGAAGATTTGATCTTGGATGAAGGCGACCGTATTCAATTGAAATCATGGGAAGATGAAACATATGATTGCGTCATTCCATTTTTTACGTCCTTGGAAAAAATGCGTTTAGCAATATCTGAAGAGGAGTCGTATATCCGGCTACCAACCAAGGCATTATTTGAAATGACTTTAGGAGCAAGGCTTGTATTGAATCCACAATCACCTGATGCGACGAAGGACTTTGTACCAGAAGAAATTCAACATTTGCTGAACGGGCAGTATATTCAGCCCTCAGAAAACTATGAAGTTACGGAAGATACGGAAGTTTTAATTGGTCAGCCGGCGGAATATCCGCAGTTTATGATTGATCAATTAAGCATTTTTTTCGGCACAGAGCGTGTGGTAAAAGCTGCTTATTTAGCGCAAATGCTGAATCAAGCTCGAGATGATTCACCGACTTTGTTGATCGGATTAGATTTAGAAGCAGGATTATCTGAACAACAAATTCAAGAATTGCACAGTAAAATTGGTCGTATCACACAGGATAGTTTAAAAGAGCAATGCCCAGTGGATCTGATCCATGTCAATCCGCACAGTGTGGATGGTGTAGAAGGGTATTTGCTTAATGAAACGCAAGCTTTTTACCAACGTGTTGATGGTAAGCCTAAGGGGTTCTTTGCTAGACTCTTTTCATAAAATAGATATGTAAAATCGCTTTAGTGAACGTACTGCAACGCTAAAGCACATGTTGAAATGGGAGAAGACAGATGACGATGGATCAGAGTCAACTACTGACTATGTGGTTGAAGGAACGTGAAATTCAAAATCAGTCTAAACATACCTTGCAAGCGTATGAGCGCGATGTCAGTGATTTTCTCCAATTTTGTACAATACGCAACTTGCCACTGCATGATGTCGAAAAGTCAGATCTGCGTGAATTTGTTGCTCATAAAGTGGAACAGTTTCAGCTCAGTCCAAGTAGTTTGCAGCGCATGTTATCTTCGATACGCCAATTTATGAAATGGGCAGAACAAGGAAATTATCTCAATTTTAATCCTGCAGATGATTTTCAGCTCAAACGCCAATCACGTCCTTTACCTGGATTGGTCGATATTGAAACCATTAAACAAATCATGGAACAGCCTGAGCCGGAAAGTGAAACTCAACGGCAGCTTTGGATACGTGATAAAGCGATTTTGGAGCTGCTCTATTCAAGTGGTTTACGTTTGGCTGAAGTGCAGGGCTTAACCATTCGAGATATTGATTTTAATCGCCAACTGTTACGTATTACGGGTAAAGGGAATAAAACGCGCATTGTACCTTTTGGTTCTAAAGCCAAAGAGGCTGTGATGCATTGGTTGCAATTATATCCTGCATGGCATGGTGATTTTGTCCCAGAAGCCCAAGTTTTTATCACTCAAAAAGGTAATCCACTGGGGGTAAGACAAATAGAAAATCGAGTTAAATTTCAAGCTCGACGTGCAGGTGTAAATGTCGATTTACATCCGCATTTATTACGACATTGCTTCGCTAGCCATATGTTGTCCAATAGCGGTGACTTGCGTGCTGTACAAGAAATGTTGGGTCATAGTAATTTAACCACTACACAAATTTATACCCATGTGGATTTTGATCGATTGGCACAAGTGTATGATCAGGCCCATCCAAGGGCACAGCATAAAGATTCGTAACAATTGCAAAAACGACTTTGGTACTCAGTGGTCTAAATTTTGCTTAAATTCACAGGCTAGATTTCACATTTTGCATCCTAAAGTGGTCTACTTCATGAAAATTAAATAAGGATGTGAAAAAATATTGGTAAAATTGACCGACATTTTGAACTATTGTCGCATTATAAAAATTCAAATTATCGGGTATAAAAATTGTCCATTATTGAATTGACGTAAGTGCCGAAGTGAAATTCGCCATTTACTAAATTGCTGTACCGTTAAAAATATATAGGCCATACCATGATTTCAGATATTCAAGAAAAATATGACCAGTTAAATGGTCAGCAAAAAGAAATTTTTGCAGGATACGGCTTACGCCAGATCAAACACTTTGTTGAAATCAGTTTGCCTGAAGTAGAAGCTGTATTGCCTGAAGGTGCGCAGCTACAAGGGATTAATGCCGATGGTAAAGTTCAGGCGTTTAATGCGGCGACGGGCCAATACTTTATTTGGATTTCGGATAAACAATGGCAGCTTACCAATAAAGCAACTGCTAAATTTGACAGTAAAGAAGATGCCCTCACCATTTGGCGTATTTTTGATTTGGCACAATATGAACTTATTGACCTAAGCCACATCCATCGTGACTTTTTGGAAAATCAGCCAGCCTAAACTATCCGGAAAATATACAACTCATGGGCTATCTTCATTGGATTTGGATGTTTAGCCCTTATATTACTTACAGCATGACATCTTGATTTGCTTTTGTGCAGCGCGTTAGAGTATTGATCTTCTTTGCATAGCTTAGTTGCCTAAACAAAAATTTCTAAATGCCAATCCGTTTCGCTGCTTAGTAATCAATTCGCTCAGTTTTGATAGCGAGAGCCTGTAAATCCAATCAGTCGTATTCTTGTTTAAGAAATTAAGCTCAAAGGCTCCTTAGATTGTGTTCGTTCATTTGCCGCAAATCATTATTTTTCTTTGCTTAAAATATAATGAAATACCGCATAGCTAGGTTTTTGCATTCGAGGCTGTGAATAACTGCGTTACTACGTTGTCATTCTTGTAGTATCAGCCTCGTCGTTTCTAATGCTTGAGTTGCTCGTTGGCAGATCAATTGTTTGGTTACAAATATTCTAACGGTAACTGGAAGCTTTGTTTGATGATTTGGCTAGGTAAATCAGTCTTTACACTAGTGATGCCATTTTTCTTGGTTAAGTGAGTAGACTGAAATTTACGGTAACTTTCTAGGTCAGGAACTACAACTTTGAGCATTGCATCGCACTCACCCAAAATAATGTAGCACTCCATGACTTGAGGAAGTTCTTTCATCGCTTCGATAAAAGTATCGATGGTTTCAGCATCTTGCCCAGTCAACCAAATACGAGAGAATAAAATCAATTGAAAGCCAATCTTTTGTGGATCGACCACGGTGGTGTAATTCTGAATCACACCTGCTTCTTCGAGTAATTTGACCCGACGTAAACAAGAAGAAGGCGAGAGTCCAATTTCCTTGGCTAAGTCATTATTTTGCATGCGGCCATTATTTTGAAGTGCGCGAATGATATTTTTATCAATACGATCTAGTTTAACTAGAATTGACTTAGAAGATGTCTTCATAAAATAGAATATAATTCTAAAAATAATATCTATTATAGAATATTTGATATCCTATTTTAAAGCGATTCAAACATACTAATTTCACTTTCAGGACATAGAAAGGGAAAATTGAAATGTCTGTATTTGCTTTGTTTGCCTTAACGGTAATTCCCCTTATTTTCACACCAGGACCCGATATGCTTTTTATCCTGTCACAAGTGATGGGTAAGGATGCAAAAGCAGGCATGATGGCAACAGTGGGGGTATGCTCAGGTTACTTGGTTCACTCGATTTTGGTGGCATTGGGTATTGCTGCGATTATCGTGTCATTTCCACTACTCTTTGAAATAATCCGCTGGTTGGGGATTGCTTATCTTTTATATTTGGCAACGCATTTGCTACGTTCAGTATTTAGCAGTAAAAAATTAAGTATTGAGAAAAAGTCAGCGTCCAACCCGATTAAAAAAGGCTTTTTTACGGCTTTACTGAACCCGAAAGGAATGTTGATATATTTTGCAATTTTGCCGCAATTTATCGATAAATCAGCGAGTACCGTGAGTCAAGGTTTGATTTTGTCCTTCATTTTTATTGGGCTAATTTTTGTAGTGTATTGTAGTTTGAGTGTGGTCTTTGCACGTATTACACAAAAAACTGAAATTGATGAACGCAAACAAAAGTGGATCGATGGTACATCAGGCGGTTTATTGGCTCTTGCTGCGACGTGGTTAATTGCCAATTAAAAACAGCAAATGTAAATAGAAATAAATGCCTTAACTAAAACCTTCGTGAAAGCGAAGGTTTTTTATATGTGCTGACTTTTGACAGATATTAAGAATGATAAATGGAGAAAAACACGCCAATTAGCTTCAGAAAAGTGAAATCAGCACTAAATTCATTATGCTTCTATCTTAAATGACAAGTTTAGATATGTTGCCGAATGTGTAGAGGGAAAGCTCTATTTCAGAAAGATTGATCGAAAATTGATATTAAATCAGATCTTTTGATGAGCTAAATCAAGTAAAAAAATAATAAAAATCAATGCTTAAAAAATAACTGAATAATGCGTTTTTTTGGATAACTGAACCATTCTTTAAAAAATGTGAACGATAAGTTCAAGGAAATTACGCTTTTTTACAGGTCTTTCGATAATTGTGACTTGACCGAAATGCCGTACACATTGCAAGATAGGGCACCTAAAAAATTTAAAGTGAAGAGTTAATATAACTTTTCTCAACATTTACATTTGCTAAAACAGCCGAGGATTACATGAAGGCTCTTGTTGCTGTAAAACGTGTGGTTGATGCCAACGTTAAAGTTCGCGTTAAGCCGGACAACAGTGGTGTTGACTTAACGAACGTTAAAATGTCAATTAACCCATTCTGTGAAATCGCAGTGGAAGAAGCGGTTCGTTTAAAAGAAAAAGGAACTGTTTCAGAAATCGTTGTTGTTTCTATTGGTCCTAAAGAAGCTCAAGAACAAATCCGTTCTTCTATGGCGCTTGGTGCAGACCGCGGTATCCTTGTTGAGGCTGACGACAGCCAGTTAGGTGCACTTGAAGTTGCAAAAATCCTAAAAGGTGTTGTAGACGCTGAACAACCTCAATTGATCCTTCTTGGTAAACAAGCAATTGATGACGACTCTAACCAAGTTGGTCAGATGCTTGGTGCGCTTTTAGGTGCTGGCCAAGGTACTTTCGCTTCAGAAGTTAAAGTTGAAGGCGATAAAGTACAAGTGACTCGTGAAATCGACGGTGGTTTACAAACTGTTGAACTTGCACTTCCTGCAATCATCACAACTGACTTACGTTTGAATGAGCCACGTTATGCTGCTCTTCCAAACATCATGAAAGCGCGTAAAAAACCGCTTGATACTAAGTCACCTGCTGATTATGGCGTTTCACCTGCGACTAAGCTTAAAACTGTTAAAGTTGAAGCTCCTGCAGAACGTAAAGCGGGCATACAAGTGAAGTCTGTAGACGAGCTTGTAGATAAATTGAAAAACGAAGCGAAAGTGATCTAATACAGAAGGATAAAAATCATGAGTATTTTAGTTATCGCTGAGCACGACAACAAAGCACTAAATGGTGCAACTCTTAATGTTGTTGCTGCAGCGCAAAAAATCGGTGGTGATATCACTGTATTAGTAGCTGGTTCAGGCGCTCAAGCAGTTGCAGACCAAGCAGCTAAAGTTGCGGGTGTAAGCAAAGTATTACTTGCTGACGACGCTGCTTATGCTAATCAATTGGCTGAAAACGTTGCTAAATTAGTTGCTTCTATCGGTGCGGGTTACACTCACATCCTTGCTGCTTCTACGACAACGGGCAAAAACGTACTTCCACGTGCTGCTGCGCTACTTGACGTAAGCATGATCACTGACATCATTGCTGTTGAAGGTCCTAAAACTTTCAAACGTCCAATCTATGCAGGCAACGCGATTGCAACTGTAGAGTCTGGCGAGTCTGTTGTAGTTGCGACTGTTCGTGGTACTGCATTTGATGCTGTTGCAAGCGAAGGCGGCTCTGCTGCAGTTGAAGCTGTTGCATCTACTGGTGATGCTGGTATTTCTAATTTCGTTTCTGAAGAAATCGTGAAATCTGAACGTCCAGAATTAACAGCTGCGCGTATTGTTGTTTCAGGCGGTCGTGGTGTTGGTTCAGGTGAAAACTATCACACTGTACTTGACCCATTAGCGGACAAGCTTGGTGCTGCTCAAGGTGCATCTCGTGCAGCAGTTGATGCTGGTTTCGTACCAAACGATATGCAAGTTGGTCAAACAGGTAAAATCGTTGCTCCTGACTTGTACATCGCGGTGGGTATCTCAGGTGCGATTCAGCACTTGGCAGGTATGAAAGAATCTAAAGTGATCGTTGCGATCAACAAAGATGAAGAAGCGCCAATTAACTCAGTAGCTGACTACTGGTTAGTAGGTGACTTGAACACTGTAGTTCCAGAATTAGTATCTAAAATCTAATTACTGAACACAGTTCAAGGCGCTCCTAAGCTGATGGCTTAGGAGCGTTTTTTTATTGCGGAATGAATAGTCTGGTAGATCTTCTTGATCATGCTTAATCGATTAACCATACGTGAATGTACATAAATATGCATTGCACTTTTATTTTTCATATTTATGAGATTGGTGGATTCTTAATTTCGTACTTCAATATTCTTACGATATGATTTCTTATTGTCAGTATTAGACACTACTGTAGCGTAAGCTATGTGTATGTTGAAACTTAAATGGTAAGTATGCAGGAGTGATCGCTTAGTAATAGGATGGAAATTAAAAAATTATAAAAAATACAAAGATTTAAAAAAACAATAAAAATCTATTCTTCAAGTTTGAACCTTAAACTTAAAGCAAGCTTAAAGGATTGTATATTTTGTGTTAACATTGCTTTTTTATTGAACTTGCCTTTAGGCGGAGTCTCCCTTTGAAATTTGATTTTCAGTTACCAATCAGTGTATTGGTGCTGATGATCTGTTGTTTACTTTTTCCTGTTTTACAAAGTATCTCTTTTCCTTTATTTGATGGAATGACTGTTACAGCAGTTGAATCGGTCCAAGCATTGTTATTGCTGTTTTTTGCGATTTTTACTTTTTTCTATATTCGACCACTTGAAATGCAAGATGGAAAGAAACAATTTTGGTTGTGGGCTGTTGCATGGTGGTTGTTGCTATTTGGTCGTAGTATTAGTTGGGGGCGTGACTATTTTCCTGATGTGCCTAAACTGTATTTTCGTTTAATTTCGGTATTCATGATTGCACCTGTCGTCTTTATGCTGTTTTCGCCGTATTTACGCCAAGAAATTGCACGTAAGCTAAAAACCTTGGCTTTACCAATTTGGCCATTGGGCTTGGTGATATTGGGCTTACTTATTTCTGATGCAGTTGAGCATAGTCGAAGTCTTAGTTTTTTATTTTTGTACGATTTGGCTTATAAAGATTTCATCGAAGAAGTTTATGAATTTCCGCTTATTTTTGGTTTGTTTCTAACAGCATACCCATGGTTGCAGCATGATCATGTGCCTCAAGAATTAGAGGTCATGCAATATCATAAAGTGTGATTTTTATCACATTTATAGGGCTAAATTTGAAGCTTCGAAAAGAAATATTTTGAACATTAAACAACCTCTATTCGTAGAGGTTTTTTTCACAGCAAATAAAATCAAAATGCTTAAAATAAATACAAAAAATCATGGTTCTAGTGCAAGATGATTGGCACAAAAATCAGGGTTTTTATGCTATACTGTCCGACTTGATTTTTGATATTGGTTCAGTGTTTTTTGAACTAATTTTTACAGATTTACGATATATAAATGCGGGCAGAATTCTGCTTGTATAACAAGGAGTATGCATGAGCGTATCGGAAATTAGACCGATTGCCATTGAGGATGAACTGAAGAGCTCATATCTCGATTATGCAATGAGCGTGATTGTGTCACGTGCGTTGCCAGATGTCCGAGATGGTCTCAAACCTGTTCACCGTCGTGTGCTTTTTGCAATGCACGAATTGGGCAATGACTACAACAAAGCTTACAAAAAGTCTGCCCGTGTAGTCGGTGACGTCATCGGTAAATATCACCCACATGGTGACTTAGCTGTATACGAAACCATTGTTCGTATGGCTCAAGATTTCAGCTTACGCTATCAATTGGTTGATGGTCAGGGTAACTTCGGTTCTGTCGATGGTGACAGTGCAGCAGCAATGCGTTATACCGAAGTTCGTATGCGTAAATTGACTCACGAACTTTTAGCGGATCTTGAGAAAGATACCGTAGAGTGGGAAGACAACTACGACGGTTCTGAACGTATTCCACAAGTAATGCCAACACGTGTGCCTAACTTGTTGATTAACGGTGTAGCTGGTATTGCTGTAGGTATGGCAACCAACATGGCTCCGCATAACATGACAGAAGTCATTAATGCATGTCTTGCTTATGCTAACGATCCGCACATTAGCATTGAAGGGTTAATGGAACACATTTCTGGTCCAGACTTCCCTACAGGCGGCATCATTTATGGTAAATCTGGCATTGTCGATGCGTACCGTACTGGTAAAGGCCGTTTGCATATCCGTGGTAAATATCACATTGAAGAAGACCAAAAATCGGGCCGTAGCACGATTGTCTTCACTGAAATTCCTTATCAAGTTAACAAAGCAAAAACCATTGAACGTATTGCTGAGTTGGTCAAAGAGAAAAAACTTGAAGGTATTTCTGAACTTCGTGATGAATCAGATAAAGAAGGGATGCGTATTGCAATTGACTTGAAGCGTGGTGAAAACGCTGAAGTGATTGTAAATAACCTATTCCAAAATACCCAATTAGAAAATTCATTCAGTATTAACATGGTCTGCCTCGATAATGGTCAGCCTAAGTTAATGAACTTGAAAGATATTATTGCAGCGTTTATCCGTCACCGTCAGGAAGTGGTTACACGCCGTACCATGTTCGAATTGCGTAAAGCACGTGAACGTGGACATATCTTAGAAGGTTTGACGGTTGCACTTGCAAACATCGATGCGATCATTGAAACCATCAAAACATCTGCAAACCCAAGCGAAGCACGCGAACGTTTACAAGCGGGCGAGTGGGCAGGCGGTGGTGTCGTTGCATTGCTTGAAAAAGCAGGCGCGGTATCTGTCCGTCCAGATGAAATTGAAGGCGAAGATCCAGCACGTCCATTTGGTTTAACAGGTGATATTTATCGTCTGTCTCCAACTCAAGTAGGTGCGATCTTAGAACTTCGTTTACATCGTTTAACTGGTCTAGAACAAGACAAGTTACAAGCTGAATATACAGAAATTCTTGGTCAAATTGCTGAATACACTGCAATTTTGAACGATTTCAACTTATTGATGAATGTAATTAAAGAAGAATTAGCTTTAATCCTTCAACAATATGGCGATGCACGTCGTACCGATATCGTGGAATCACGTATCGACTTCTCTCGTGAAGATTTAATCCCTGAAGAGCAAATGGTACTAACTGTTTCTAAATCAGGCTATGCAAAAACTCAACCATTGTCAGACTACGCTGCACAGCGTCGTGGTGGACGTGGTAAGTCTGCAACTTCAATGAAAGAAGACGATTACATCCAGCATTTGATCGTGACTTCAAACCACGCAACAGTGCTTTGCTTTACCAATGTGGGTAAAGTTTATCGTTTGAAAGTGTATGAAGTACCTCAAGCATCTCGTGGTGCGAAAGGTCGTCCGATGGTGAACTTATTGCCATTAGATGAAAACGAGACCATCACCGCTATTTTACCAGTGGTCGATGCGCCGAAGAAATTTAAAGAACGTTTGGCTGACTTTAAAGCATTTGTAAAAGCCAATAGTGCACAGCTACAAACCAATGAAGTGATTAACAGTCATTTTGCAGGCTTAGAAGCTGCACTTGCTGAGACTGAAGACGGTGCAGATGATTTATCTGACGCACTTCGTATTCAGTTGAAACAATTGGGTCTAGAGTTATCTACCACTGATCTTGATGATGAAATCATCAATGACTTTGCACAGCAAGCAGAAGCCGTTCGTAAAAACTTCTACGTATTTATGGCAACAGAATACGGTACGATTAAACGTGTTGAGTTAGAACAATTCTCGAATGTTCGTTCTAACGGTCTACGTGCGATTGAACTCAATGGTGATGACACCTTAATTGGTGTTGCTATTACTGATGGCGAACAACAAATCATGTTGTTCTCAAACGAAGGTAAAGCCATTCGTTTTGCAGAAACTGACGTGCGTTCAATGGGCCGTTCTGCCAAAGGTGTCCGTGGTATGCGCGTGACCATTGGTGCGGCAGCTCAAGCTGAAGACGCTGAGGATGCGGATGTCGAGTCGGATGATGACGATACCTCTGATTCAGCTCTCATTAGCCGTATAGTGTCATTGGTGGTTGTTCCGGAAACCGGTGAAGTACTTTGTGCTTCAGCTAATGGTTATGGTAAACGTACACCAGTAGATGATTTCCCAACCAAGAAACGTGGCGGTAAAGGTGTTATTGCAATCAAAACATCTGAACGTAACGGCGAACTTGTTGGTGCGGTAGCGATTGATGCGTCTAAAGAGCTAATGTTAATTTCAGATGGTGGTACGTTGGTTCGTACACGTGCGTCTGAAGTGGCACAAACAGGTCGTAATGCTCAAGGTGTTCGTCTGATCCGTTTAGGTGAAAGCGAAATCTTGGTCGGTGTTGTTGCGATCGAAGCAGTTGAAGAAGACGAAACTTTTGAAGAAGTGGAAGCAATCGAAACTGAGCAGCTTGTCGATGACTCAACGATTATTGATCAAAATGACAATGAATCAGATCTCAATGAGCCTGAAGAAGACTAATTGAAGTTTGAGAAAAGAGGGCGCTACGGCGTCCTTTTTTATAGACAGATAATTTTAGATTGATGAGTACAATATGAAATTAAAATATTTTGCAATGGCTTCACTTATTGGGCTTGGCGGCTGTGACCAAATTGGTCAAAAAGCCTTAAATGCAATCCCAGACCCAAGTGCTGAACAGACTGAAGTTGCCCAAGCTGCCTATGATCAGTTGCGTGAAGGCAATTTTGAAAAGCTGTACACCTACTTTGAACCAGAACTCAAAGCCAAGTTTGAACAGAATGAAAAAGAGCTGCGTAAATTTGCACGAGGTATTCCGAAACAAGATTACTCACGCAAAAATATAGTGGCTAAGCACATTGAAAAATCGACTGAAAAACCGTCTTTATATACGGTCACTTATGAGTACGGTTATACCAATAAAAACCTTGTACAGTATGATGTAAGTTTTGATAAGCCGGCAGGAACTAACAAAATTCGAGATTTTAATATTTCAGTGTTTGGTGAAAAAAATAAATAAAGTTTGGTAAAAAATAAAACAAAGCTGTAAAAAAGGACGCCGAAGCGTCCTTTTTTATGGCATAAAATTAAGCGGCATCTTTTAGATTAGCGGCATAATTTTTTTGTTTTTCAGTATCAAATTGGCCTTCCCATTTACTGATCACCAGTACCGCAAGCGCGTTACCAATCACATTCAGTACAGTACGTGCCATATCTAAAATACGGTCAATACCTGCAATGAATGCCAGACCTTCGAGAGGAATACCGACACTGCCGAGAGTCGCCAGCAAGACCACGAAAGAAACGCCAGGTACACCTGCAATCCCTTTAGAGGTAATCATCAAGGTCAGTACTAGAATCACTTGTTGGGTGATTGTCAGATCAATCCCGTAAAGCTGAGCAATAAAGATAGCTGCAATACTTTGATATAGGGTCGAACCATCGAGGTTAAATGAATAGCCAATTGGAATCACGAAACTGGTAATCGGTTTCGGAGCACCGTAAGCTTCCATTTTTTCCATAATACGGGGGAGGACAGTTTCAGAACTTGCAGTTGAATACGCGAGAATCAATTCATCTTTTAAGATCTTGATAATGGCCCAAACACTGAAGCCACAGAACTTGGCAACGGCACCTAATACTATAAAAATAAAGAAGAATATTGCACCATAAACTAAAACTGCGAGCTTAAGCAGTGGCACAAGAGAGCTGAAGCCGAAATTCGCAACAGTCGCTGCAATCAGGCCGAATACACCAATAGGTGCAAACATCATGATCATGTGCGTAACTTTAAACATCGTTTCAGAAACAGCGGTCAACACTTTAATTAAAGGTTGTTTTACTTCCTGATCAAGCGCACCTAAACCTACACCAAACATCACAGAGAAAAAGATGATTGGGAGCATTTGACCACTCGTCAAAGCTGCAAAAAAGTTAGATGGAATAAGTGAAAGTATTGTTTGAATCAAACCATGAGAATGTTCACTGACTTCATGTGTTGTTTCTTGATACTTTGAAATATCGACTTGCGTCAATGCAGACATATCAATGCCGGCACCAGGTTGGAATACGTTGGCTGCAACTAAACCGACTAAAATAGCAACGGTGGTAATGATTTCAAAATAAATAATTGTTTTGAAACCAAGTTTACCTAAGTTACTACCGTGACTTGTATTGGCAATACCTAAAATAAGCATCGACACAACAAGCGGAATAACGATCATCTTAATGAGGTTAATAAAAATTGAGCCCAAAGGCGTCAAAAAGTTATTAACTAAAGCATCACGATATTCAGGAGAATAGTGTAGGAAAGCACCAACAAGTATACCTAGAATGAGAGCAATCACGATTTGCCAGGCAAGGCTCACCTTAATCTTTTTCATACATCAGCTCTTATGTCAGATTTGGGAGAAAAAAGCCCACAGTCATCCACGAACAAATGTTGCAGATAGACTGAATCCGCCATGACAAAAAGTTCTGAATAATTTGGGAGATAAATACGATAATATTTTGCAGTTTATATGAGAATACAGCCAACGATTTTGATCAAAACCAAACTGTTTGATCGATAAATTATCATTTTTAGTCGTATAAACGATTTTATTGTTAAATTTAATTTATAAAACGAATAAAATTGAGTTATTAATAAACACTTCACAAAATCTCTGATTTACCTAGAAAGATCGAAAAAACTAAATGTGAGCCTGTATTTTTCATTTTTATATAGAAGTTTGCTTTATACTTGTGAAGCAGATAAATCAGTGAAAATTCTATAAATCACACAGATTATCCGAAATAAATTTTAACTTTATATATTTTAATAATAACCAGAGGGCTTGTACGGTGTTGAAAAAATTAGTCGTCATCATTGCTTTAATCTTACCTATAACGGCTTGTGAAAAAATCGGCGATTTCTTGATTGCAAAATTCGAATCAAGCCTACCAAGTGAGACAAGCTCACAGCGTATCAAGTCAGAAAAATTATTCGCAGCACTACACCAACCCCATCAAGACAGCTTTTTGGTATTGGTTGAAGAAAATGTTCGTGATGCGATGCTAGCAGATCCAGAGCTGTTTTCACGTATGAAAAAGCTGATTCCTGCAGGTCAACCTAGTGCTGAGGCGGAAGTAATTCAGCGAATGGCAAATACTCGGCTGGGAGAAGGTAAGACCACAACAATTGTGTATAAATATGATTATCCGCAAAAAGAACTGTATATGAGTGTGGTCTTTGCAGGTCATGATGGGAACGATAAAGTGAAAGGATTCTGGCTCGAAAACGCTGCAGAAAAAGAATCAGATGATTTGGTTACTGAGATCACCTCAGATGCAGATGATTTTAATATTCAAGTGGATGAAGCATCGACTGTCACGCCAAATGCATACAGCTAATAGATGACAGCAAGAATTTAAATTTGAGACATGATTAGATACAAAGCGGTCGAGTCTATGATGAATAGGTTTGAACGCATTTCGCTTGAGACCAGACATGTCTTACAGCACAAACAGTTTTATCTTTTGGCAAACTTTAAACGCCAGACAGCAAGACATAAAAAAATCAGTCCAATACTTGTGAGATAAAGCAGTTTTGGGATGACGATTACTGTAGGCACACCCATCTGATTGAGTTGAAGGAACATTTGAATGCCTTGGGTCGAAGGTAATGCTTGAGCGAGTATTTGCATCCATTTAGGCATAGCTGCATGTGGCCATGCCGTTCCCGAAAGTAGAAATAGCGGAATAGAACTAAAAACGATGAGATGTCCTGCACGTTCTGGCAGGTCAAGAAAGGTGGCTAGAAAGAGTGTCATCGCAATAATACAACTGAGGAAGATGGGCACAGCAATGAACATGCCCCAAAAATTTCCACCCCGTGGATAGTCGTTCAGCCAAAAGGTAAAACCAAATAAATAGAAGCACCCTAAAGTCCCGATAGTCAAAATACACAAGAAAATGCCAGCTAATTGTGAATAGCTTGGACGCCATGTGGTGTTTTGTCGATAGGTCGCAATCAGCATGCACAGACCCAATAAAATCGTCTGATGAATAATTAAGGGAGCAACCGCTGGGAAAATATAGCTGCCATAGCCTGAAAGTGGATTAAATAATGGAATCTTATGAATCGACAAAGCGGGGCTAAAATCAGATATGTTCTGGAATTTTTCTGCATATTCGACGAGGGCATTTTCCATAGAACTGGCTAAACCTAAGCCAATTTTTTGAGTCTTTAGAAAGTTTGCAGCACTGAGATATAAACCAATTCCACCGGTTTCACCACGGCGAATGCTATTTGAAAGATTACTCGGCAACAGTAAAATCCCGTCAGCTTGCTGACTTCTGAGCATATTTTCAGCCTCAGCAAAATTACCAGTCACAGCTTGAATTTCTACATTGGGACTATTGGCTACAGCACCAATAATCGTATTGGTGAGTATGCTTTGTTCCTCATCCACCACAATGATAGGGAGCGATTCTGCGTGTTCCGCTTGATAGGCAATGGGATAAAAAAAACTGTAAAGAAAAACAGAAAGCACTAAGGTGGTAAAAATCGAACTGTGCTTCACAATATCTTTAAATGTTTGAATATAGTGTCTGAGCAAAGCTGTTATAAATAACGCGATTTTATTCATATGATTTGTTCCTTCAGTACTTTACGTAAAAAGAAGCTGGCAAGAACCAAATAGAACAGACAGTAAATGATCAGGGTGACAAGCGGTGTGATTGAAATGGAGATTGGGCTACCAATGACCCATTGTTCTGTTTGTAATTTGGCATAAGGCGTATAGGGAATAATATTGGCCCAGAATTTTGTAAACATCGGCGCGTTATTCAGCGGCAATGTCACCCCTGCAAAACTCAGTGATGAGCCACCATATACCGCAATAAAACCAAAAGATTTGGTGAGATCACGTGTCGCCAAAACTACAGTAGAACTGATAAAGGCATAGGCTGTATAAAAAAACAATTGCCCGAGCAAAATTAGCAGTAATGAACCCTGAACAAACCACCCTCGAAACACGATTAGCCAGAACATCCATGCCCATGTCCAAGCGGTAAAAATGAAAACATAACTGAGATTTTTAGCGATTAAAGCTTGAAAGACAGAAGTCGGTTTCACCCATTGATTTACAGTGCCATATTTGATTTCTTGACCGACTGAAAATGCGACACAGCAACACAGTAATAAATGCAGAATCGCAGGAATCATGTACGGCTCTAAATAGAACTCATAATTTAAACCTGGATTATATAAAGGTGAAATTTTGACATTGGGTGTCGGTGCATCGAGGTAGGGAATTGTATTTTCTAAATACTGATGACCACTAAAATCGGCCATGGCTTGCAATGTACTTAGCAGCATGGCTGATGAAATACTATTGCCGACACTAAAATAGCTTTGGTTATAGGCAATGCTGACTTCTGCATCTTTTGCTTGAACCAGTCGTTGCTCTGCACCAGCAGGAATATGAATATAGCCCCAAATTTGAGTCTGATTTAAAAGCTTTTCAGCATCATCCATACTGGGTGTAATGGTGGCTACTTTTAAGGTATGGTTCAGCTGCGCAAAATGAGTAATGTTACGGCTTAAACTGCTTTGATCTTGGTCTATGATCGCGATGGGTAAATGATCTGGTTTACCTTGAGCAAACATATTGGTAAAGAGCAAAATCACAAGGGCAGGGGCAAGTGTGACCATACACAAGTCCCATTTATGCTGCATCAAATAGCGAAACTCACGCAGAATGCCCCTAAACATTATTTACGCTCTTCAATTTTAAACAAAACGCTCATACCCACTTTTAAGTCAGCAATCGGCTGAGCGGGTTTCAGTTGGACTTTAAAACTACGAATGTCATAGCCGCCCGTTTGTCGCGTGGTTTTGATTGTTGCAAATTCACCTTCGGCTTCGATGTGATCAATTTTAAACTCGGCAGATTTGTTTAGCGCCGGTATAAATCCTTGCATGGTCTTGAGTTGATACACTTGAGCATACTGGTCTTCACGGACATTTAAGCTAATCCATAAGCTATCATCTTGAATCAGGCTTACAACGGGCACACCCATCGCAACTAATTCTGAAACTTTGCCATAGGTTTTTGAAATGGTGCCATTGGACGGTGCAAACAATTTGGTTTCAGCCTCAAGTGCATTTGCTTCGGCCAACGCGGCTTGCGCAATCTTGACTTGGGCATCTGCCGAGCTTTGTTGTTGCGGTGTACTGCCACGTTTTGCACGCGCATATTGTTGATAAGACGCTTCTGTCATTTGTGCAGCAGACACTGCGGCAGCTTGCATTTCATCACGGCGTTGTCGTGAAATGACACCTTCTTTATAGAGGTTTTGACCACGTTGGTAGGTGGTTTGCGCCAATTGTTGTTGTGCTTTTAGACTTTGCCAATTGGCATATAAACTATCAATATTTTCTTGTTGAGAGCCACGTTCAGCTGTGGATTGCAGTGCTTGCGCAGATTGAAGTGCAGCTAAAGCCTGTTGTTTCTTTGCATCGACTTCGGGGCTGGTTAAACGAACCAGTGCTTGACCTGCTTGTACTTTTTCACCGTCATGCACATATATTTCTTCAATACGACTAGGTACTTTGGTACTAATGTGGATGGTTTCAGCCTCAACTCGACCTTGTAATTCAACCTGCTTGGGCTGATAACTTTTCCATAAGCCAAATGCAATCAATGCCAAAAGCAGAACTAAGACAATGCCAATCACGAGCTTGATCAAAGCAGATTTATTGCGACTTTGCACTGAGCTTTTTTTCGTCTCTGCATCAGTATTGGTATTCACTTTCTTTGGAGTATCCTCAGCAGTATTTGCTGTAGACGAAACGTTTGAACTCGAGACATTGGATTGGGATGTTTCAGCATTCGCAGAGGCATCTTCTTGGTGATCAGTTGGTTCCTGATTCATATTGTTTCCCCTCGGCTAAACTTAGCGAATATAGTCGGTGTGTGATTGATTGATATAGCTTTGGAACTGGTCAATGCTCCCGTGACTTTGTAGCAGTGTTGCGAGTGACATCACGTATTTATAAGCATTAAGCGCCATTTCACTTTGTAGCCCGTTCAATGCATTTTGTGCATCAATGACTTGTGTGGCTGTTCCCATATCTTCCTTAAATGAAAGTTGTTGGATTCTTAAATTTTCTTGTGCGGCTTTTAGATTTTGCTGTAACAACAGGTGACTTTGCTGAGCGCTGGTGACTTCATTAAACGAGCTATAAATCAGACTTTCAATTTCTTGTTTGGTACGCTCAGTCATTAACTCAGATGCATAGCGTTGAAGTTCAGCAGCTTGTACGGATTTGTTTTTATCAATACCTGAAAATAAGTTGTAGCGAGCGGCAACACCAACGATCCAATTTTGTTTATCGTCGAGACTATATTCACCAAAGGCAAAGACGTTGGGTTTTTTTGCTGCGCTTTGGGCTTTCACATTAGCACCAGCCAATTGACTGTCCAATTGCATTTTACGCACCAAACTAGACTGATCCTGATAACTTTTTAGTAAGGCGGTTATATTTTGATTGTGTTGCTGATTGATAAATAATGGCGTTGTAAGATCAGTAATTTGGCTGCTTTGCATTAAGTTGTTTAACTTAAATAAGCTAGAGCGGAGATTCGCTTCAGTATTTTGAAAAGTTCTGAGTGCATTATTCTTCGCCACTTCAAATTGCATACGCTGGCCTTTGCTAATAAAACCCTGTTGTTCCATTTTGAGCGCATTGGCATAGTGTTGTTGCATCGCATTTAAATTGAAGCGGCTGCTTTCGACTAATTTTTTTTGTAATTGAGCATTGAAGTAGGCTTGGATTAATTCAAAACGTTGCACATCTTGTTGTTGTTCACTGCTTATCGCGCTGCGTTTGGCTTGAATATTGGCAATTTCCTTGGCGCTAGACGTTAACCCACCGGTATACAGCGGCATCATTACGGAAACGGTAGGGCGGATCACTTGATCATCTAAGACCACTTGGGAAGAATCTGGAATTAATCCGACACCATCACGGATTGGCTGTTGCAGACTGTCTTTTAATGGGTCTGCCAAATCACTCGGTAAGCTTTCATCAATTTTATTATTAATGCCATTACTCAGCGTTTGTTCTAAGTTGTTTTTTAAGGCGCCGAGAGGAATATCGAGTTCATTATGAAAGGCATAGGCACGGACGTTTAAATCCACACGAGGTAAACCAAGGCCTTTAATGGCCTGAGCTTGAAGTTCGGCAGATTGTTGTAGCGCTTGGTTGGCCTGAGTGCTAAAAGAACTAGTGAGTAGACTTTGTTCTGCTTGGCTATAACTGATACTTTGCGCAAGTACCGTAGGGCTAAAAAAGCCACTGAAACAACCAAGGCCAAGCAGTAAACCTGAACGAAATGTATGTTTAATTTTTATAGAATAATCTGTTCGAGGTAGAGGCATAAAAACACACTCACAGCTAGGATGGGTTCATTATAGTCATTGTGATGAAGTTGGGTAAATTCACTAAGTTGTTGTATTGTTTCATATACATATGTAAATAAATTTTATCTTTGTAGCGCACGTCATTTTCGCACATCAAGACCTTAAATTAGCATCAATTCAAGGGATAAAAAATATCAGTAAATCTAATAATTTGAATTAATAAGAATTAATTTTGATCTTTATTGAAAATTTGACTTCAAATGTCAGACAGCATTGGAATATTTTCAGCTTTAACTACTGCAAGCACGCGTCAGATATGGTTAAATGCCATCATTTTATTGTGTTTCACTTTGAAAGGAAAACTCATGCGCGCGTACAACTTCTGTGCTGGTCCTGCTGCATTACCCACTGCCGTTTTAGAAAAAGCTCAAGCTGAAATGCTTGACTGGCAAGGCAAAGGCCTTTCGATCATGGAAATGAGCCACCGTAGTAAAGACTATGTCGCTGTGGCAGAGAAAGCAGAAGCTGATCTTCGTAAGCTGATGAATATTCCAGACAACTATAAAGTGTTATTCCTTCAAGGTGGCGCATCACTTCAATTCTCTGCGATCCCATTAAACCTATTGGGTAAAAACAGCAAAGCAGACTATATCCACACTGGTATTTGGTCTGAAAAAGCGTTGAAAGAAGCACAGCGTTATGGCGACATTAATGTTGTTGAAGCGGGTACCACCATTGACGGTAAACTTGCGATTACTGATCAAAGCACCTGGAACTTATCTGATGATGCGGCTTATGTGCATTATGCAGATAATGAAACTATTGGTGGTCTTCAGTTTGCCAACATTCCTGAAACGGACAAACCATTGGTTGCCGATTTTTCATCGAGCATTTTATCTGCACCATTAGACGTATCTAAGTTCGGTTTAATCTATGCAGGTGCTCAGAAAAATATTGGTCCTGCTGGTTTAACTTTGGTGATTATTCGTGATGATTTATTGGATCAAGCGAAAGCAGATATTCCAAGTATCTTGAAATATTCAGCTCAAGCGAAAAATGGTTCAATGGTGAATACACCTTCAACTTATGCATGGTACTTATCTGGCCTCGTTTTTGAATGGTTACTTGAGCAGGGCGGTGTAGACGCAATTTATAAAGCGAATATGGCAAAAGCTGAATTACTTTATGGTTATATTGATTCAAGCGATTTCTATGCAAATCCAATTGCAAAAGAATTCCGTTCAATCATGAACGTACCATTTACTTTGGCGAATCCAGAATTGGAAAAACAATTCTTGAAAGAAGCTGAAGAAAACCACTTGCTGAATTTAGCTGGTCACCGTTCAGTGGGTGGTATGCGTGCAAGTATTTATAATGCTGTTCCGCTAGAAGGCGTTCAAGCACTGGTTAACTTTATGGATGACTTTGCAAAACGCAACGCATAATCCTAAAGGCATAAAAAAACCGGCAAATGCCGGTTTTTTTATTGAATAGATTAAAAAATAAAAGTATGTAACACGTATGCACAAATCAGCATACCTAACATAAAAAATAAGCAGGACATTGGCTCGATTTGATATCGAGATTCCATGTGATGGTCAACTTGCGATAAGTTTTCTTCTTGCACGACTTTCATAGATATTCTTTCCGATCTATTTATCGTTAATTACTATTTCTTAAACGCATTTTTAACATAATTATTTGATTAAATAAAGTACTATCTGCCATAAACTTACTAAACTATTTAGTTTATTTAAAAATAAGCAACCGAATTGCTAAATTTAGTTTCATAAATTTCCTATCTTATTTATTTATATTAGATTTTTATATTTTATCTTTTGCAGATGGATTTATTTAGCAGCATTATTTTGAATTTAATATTGTGGATAAGTTATTTTAATTTGAATTTAAAAATAGAATAAATCGACTGGCTTGTGGATAAAAAATATTCAATCATTTAAATATTCAGCGAATACACATGATTAGCGAGAAGTAAAAAAACTGCCCAGAGGCAGTTTTTTTATTTGAAATAGGGTTTTTGAATTCAAATTAGGCAGATTTTGCGTAAATATTGGCTTGTATCCACAGGTTGCCACGAATATATTGCCCAACATTGAAATCTTTATGCGCCGGATTTCGTGTTGCAACACGAACAATCACCGCTTCTTGGTTTTCTTCGTGGATTAAGGTTACATCATACAGCGTATAGTCTTGCTCTTTAAATTGCATGGCAGTTTTGCCAACTATATGCCCTTGGAACCATGCTTCATCTTCTTGACCGAGGTTTTCACCATATAGGTATGCAACCATTTTAGAAAAATCGACGGTGACTGGTGCTTTGTCATCTTCAGACTTCGGTTGCCACGCTTTAATCTGTTCGTGTAAGTCTGCAGGGGCAACACCATTATTTGCTGCCAAGATATCGTTTAAAGCACGATGATGTTTAATCGATGCAGGATCGTCAACGACAAGCTGTTCATGTTCTGCGACAGCTTCGAGTTCATAAGCCCAAGCATTGAGTTGCACACTGTAGCTTGCATCTTTTTCATATTGGTCGTGATTGACGCTATATAAACTATCAAAAGCATACACACTGGTATTTGCGCCTAAGTCGAGGCAAAGCACTGCTTGTGTATTGGATTTACAGGTAATAATACGTTCAATGGTGGCTTTGGTTTTATATGGGCTATCAAAACTTGGAAATGCAGTTTTAACGGCTTTAGGTTTATTATTTTCTACCGCAATCACTTGGCACAGTTGAATCGACGCTTGTGATGGACCTTGAATCAGCCAGGTACTTTGATCCATATCAGATTCTTGTGCGCATAAGCCCATCGGCATAATGGGTGCATCTAATGCCTGACCCAGCCAAACTGGTACATCCGTTGTCGGGTTGCCTGTAAGCAAATTCCAATGTTCAACATGACTACCAAAAGTTTGATCTTCAATAGTGATAATTTCAGGGCTATTTTGTTTTTTCATATGCACAATTGATATTGGGTTGGTTTCATAATTAATAAATCGAGGGTTATTTGAAATTTTCAAGTCACCGACGTCATATTTATCATGAAATCATGCATAAAAAATGTTTTCAGTAGGATTTAAATGTAAAAGCATTGGAAAATAAGCCCAAGTTGGAGTCAATTTGCAGCTTTTCGATTCTCATGATTAGAGAAATGTAGATCCATTCAGCGGATGCAGATCCCCAAATTGTCATGTAGATTTGTTACTATGAGTCATGTTTAAAAGTGAATGGAAAATCAGTGCTGCCATTTAAATTATGGGTGGATGCAGATGCGTTACCACGCATTTTACGTGATGTAATTATTCGGGCTTCTGATCGTTACCAGTTAGAAGTCACTTTTGTCGCCAATCAAAATGTTGGGATAACGCCTTCGGTGCGGATTAACTCAATTCAAGTCATGAGCGGGGCAGATGCAGCGGATAAAGAAATTATTCAGCGCATGAAAGAGCACGACATCGTGATGACACAGGATATTCCACTTGCTGCTGAAGTGATTGAGCGGGGCGGTATAGCGATACATCCACGCGGTGAGATTTATACCACAGCAAATGTCAAAGCTCGTCTACATTTACGCGACTTTATGGATACATTACGGGGCGCAGGTGTGCAAACTGGTGGTCCAGCACCGATTTCTGAACGTGATAAGCGCGAATTTTCCAGTAGCTTAGATCAAACCATTCAAAAGCAAAAACGAAAAACGGCGCAGAAGTAAAAACCATGCCATCTAAAACAAATCTAGCGACCACCTATGCGTTGTTGGTCTTTATTTGGTCGACCACGCCACTTGCCATCGTTTGGAGTGTCAGTGATATCAATGCGTTTTGGGCACTGACATTACGCTTTTTTATCGCATTACCCTTGGCTGTCGCATTATTGTTTATTTTTAAACATAAACTGCCGATGGATAAAACCTCGCTGCACAGTTATTTGGCGGGGGCGTTTAGTTTTATTGGTTCTCAGATTTTTACCTATATGGCAACGGCCTATCTCAGCTCAGGCATTATTGCCCTGATGTTTGGTTTAGCGCCAATTATGACGGGTCTGATCGGTCGTTTCTTCTTTCATACCTATCTGCATCGCTTGCAATGGATTGGGATGTTGATTGCCGTCTGTGGTTTAGCCATTATTTGCTTAGGCGGCAGTGATCAGCACGTACAGCCTGTTGGTATCGTCTTAATGTTAATGAGCGTGTTCGTCTACTGTATGTCGATTTTTTGGGTGAAAAAAGTCAATGCACCTTTGCAGCCCATGTCTCAAGCCACAGGTTCGATTCTTATCTCTGCACTATTTTCTGCCGCGATGCTACCGTTTATTTGGCAATATGCACCGACACAGATGCCTTCGACCAAAGCACTCATTGGCTTATTTTATGCAGTGATTATGGCTTCATTGATTGCAATGTTTTGTTATTTCAAACTGGTACAAAACATCAAGGCGACAACTTTGTCTTTAACAACGGTACTCACACCCATGCTTGCTATGCTCTTTGGTGCTTTACTGAATGATGAAAAATTATCATTGATGGTTTTACTTGGTGCTGTGATTCTATTATCAGGCTTGTTTGTTTATTTTTATAAAGATTTTCGGGCGAACAGAGAGCTCGCCCACAAATTAAAACATTGATTAAAAATCACTCTTTGTTTTGGGTCAGTGCGATACACTCTGCAAGTTTGACGCGGTCTTGAGGGAGCAGTGTGATAAAATAGGCACCCGTACGGTATAAGTTGCTTTCTTCTTCACGGCTATAAACCACTTGCGCAGTTGCCGCAATATGGAAGAAATTTTCAGGGTGGCTTAAGGTCACATGGATATAAGTACCTTCTTTAATCGCGCGTTCGCTAAAAAAGCTCAAACCAGTCTCTGAAAAATTCACATGCTCAGGCACTGGTAACATGCTTTGTACAATTGCGTCGTATAAAGAACCCGTAATAAGGTTTAACTTTTGGTTAAATAAGGATAAGATTCGAGCAATTTGTTGATCTTTCTCAGCTAATTGTTCTAATTCGTAGTTGAGTGCATGATCAAATTGATCTAATTCAGCAAGTAGTAGAAAATAGCGCGGCAATACAAAATTAGGATCGTAAGGATCATTCAGTGCAACATCATCAGAGATAATCTGATAGTTGATGCGCAAAGCAGCATCGATACGCGACATTACACGGCGTTCAGTTTGAACGCTTTGATGCTGTAAGTTTTCCATAATATATATTACCTCGGACTAGATGGTTATGTTTAAACCAATCTCGCTGTATATAGGGTTGAGATACACTCGCGCTCGGCGCAGTAACCACTTTATTTCTTTTATTGCTCTGGTATCCATGATCGGCCTCACGCTTGGTGTGGCAGTCCTTATTACAGTTTTATCTGTGATGAATGGTTTCGATCGTGAGCTGAAAACTCGTGTCTTAGGAATGATACCTCAAGCCACTGTTTCTTCAACACAAATTTTAACAAATTGGCCTGAACTTGCAAAAAAAATTGAGCAACATGAGCATGTTCAAGGGGTCGCACCATTCACCCAATTACAGGGAATGTTGACGGCACAAGGTCAAGTGTCTGGCATTATGGTCAGTGGGATTGAACCGCAGTATGAAAAAAAGGTATCAATTATCCAAGACCATATGGTGGAAGGCAGTATCGATAATCTGAAAAAAGGTGAGTTTGGTATTGTGCTCGGCAAGCAAATGACAGATGCCTTGGGTTTAGGTTTGAATGACAGTGTGACCTTGGTGCTTCCTGAAGCAACACCTTCTCCGGCTGGGGTCGTTCCGCGTTTTAAACGATTTAAAATTGTGGGTATTTTCAGTATTGGTGCGGAAGTTGATTCGATGATGGGCTATGTGGCCCTGAACGATGCGTCGACTTTATTAAGACTGCCAGATGGTGCACAAGGCATCCGTATGAAGTTGGATGATATTTTTGCAGCACCACAAGTATCTCAAGAAATTGTGCGTGATTTACCTGCAAACTTTTATGCTTCAGATTGGACTTATACGCACGGTAATCTGTTCAGTGCGATTCAAATGGAAAAGGCAATGGTAAGTTTATTGCTGTTCCTGATTGTATTGGTTGCAGCATTTAATATCGTGTCTTCATTGGTGATGGTGGTCACTGATAAAAAATCCGATATTGCCATTTTGCGTACACTAGGCGCTTCACCGGCTACAATCACACGGATCTTCATGGTGCAAGGTACAGTGATTGGGGTGATTGGTACGGTGTCAGGGGCGATTTTAGGGATTATCGCTGCATCGAGTATTAGTAATTTAGTCGGTTGGTTGAATACAACATTGGGCTTAAATATGTTTGATGCTTACTTCATCAACTATTTACCGTCTTATTTAAGATGGCAAGATGTTGTGGTGATTGTATCTTTATCATTGGGTCTTAGCTTTATCGCGACTATTTATCCGGCTTTACGTGCAGCTAAAGTTCAACCTGCAGAGGCTCTACGCTATGAGTAATTTAGTTTTAGATGCCCAAAACATTACCAAATCTTTTACTGATGGTAAGTCTACAGTCGATGTAATTCGCGGACTTTCATTACAAGTCAAAGCAGGTGAGTTTGTTTCAATTGTTGGTTCAAGTGGCTCTGGTAAAAGTACGTTGTTGCATGTATTGGGTGGCTTGGATCGTCCAACATCGGGTCAAGTGTTGATTAATGGTCAACGCTTTGACACTTTAGGTGAAGCAGAGCGTGGATATATCCGTAATGAGCATTTGGGTTTTGTGTACCAATTCCATCACTTGTTGCCTGAATTTACCGCGTTTGAAAATGTGGCGATGCCATTAATGTTACGTAAGTCGAGTAATTTCAAAGAAGTCAAGCAGCAAGCTGAATACCTGTTGGAACGTGTTGGACTTTCGCATCGTATGACGCACAAACCGGGTGAGCTTTCAGGCGGTGAACGTCAACGTGTGGCTTTGGCTCGTGCATTGGTAGCAAAACCTAAGTTGATGATGGCTGATGAGCCAACAGGGAACTTAGACCGCAAAACCGCAGTAAAGATTTTTGAGTTGCTATCTGAGTTGCGTAAAGAATTTAACATGGCCATGTTAATCGTGACCCATGATGAATATTTAGCTCAATCTGCTGATGCGATTTTGCATATGCAAGATGGTTTATGGGTAGATGACTAAGCGCTAAATTGATTTTGTAAAAAATTAGTGGATTAAGATTGTTTGATTGAAGCTCACCTCGGTGGGCTTTATTATTGCCAGCACATAATAAAAATAATGAAGACTCATGTTACAAATTTTTTGTATTGGCTGGATTTTAGGTATTTCTTTTATGGGGTTCATGTTTTGGAATCCACAACTCTCGACAGCTCAGTTGCTTTTTATTGTCCTGATTTGGCTAGTGCTACAGCTCTACATTTCACCAAAACTAAAAAGTATCTTTTCGAAAATCTTACAGCTCAGTACAAATCTTTGCATAGGTTCAATTCTCGGTTTTAGTTTCGCCAATACTCAACTCGATCAGCGTTTGGCATTGGTTGAACATCAGAGCAGACAAGGCGAGTTTATTGCGTATATTCCACAGATCAGCCAACTCAAAGACCAAGCAATTCAGCAAAAAATTGAAGTGCTCAATCTGAATCAGCAGATTCAATATTTTATGGCGTATTTACCCAAGTCAATTTTGCAAAATAATGAACAGACGATTCAGTTGGTCCCTGGACAATACTATCGTATGTATGGTGAATTACGACCTACCCAAAGCTATGTGACCGAAGGTGCATTTGACCAAGAAAGGTGGAGCATACAGCAAAATATACATGCCAGTTTAAAGGTGAAGTCGGTCGAACTTATACCATCTCGACATATGGTTGCTATGGGCTATGGGCAGCAGTATCAACGACATCAAGGTGTGCTACACCAGTTCAAAATAAAAGTCGAACAACAACGTTTATATTTAAGAGCGTTTATATACCAACAACCGCTGCAGAATCATGGCTTGCTGTTAGCGCTGCTTACAGGTGATAAAAGTTTACTCACTGAAGGCACCAGTGAGTTATTTCAACGCTTTGGGATGAGTCATTTACTGGCGATATCTGGTCCACATGTACTTGTTTTTGCCAGCATGCTTTGTTGGGTGATGCAGTTAGCTATTCGAAAATATTGTCCCAAAATTTATCTCAAATGGCCCAAACAGTATGTTTTGGTCGTGCCCTTTATCTTTTGTGTCCTTGTATATTGTGCATTTACCGGTTTTGAAATACCTGCACTGAGAACGCTGACGATCTGCCTAGTTGCAAGTAGCATGCTTTTGTTACGGCAAACCATTCAGCCTTTTCAACTGCTGATTTTTAGTGCCGCTATTTTATTGCTAGTGGACCCCTTTAGTATTTTATCCGCAGCATTTTGGTTGTCTTATGGCGCATGCTTTATTTTACTGCGGATTTATCAAACCTTAAGGAAGCATTTACTGGCTCAAACGGACGCCAGTTTTTGGCAAAAGTTAAAGCATTCAATGTGGTTGATGGTGGAATCACAATGGAAAATCTTTGTCGCTTTATTTCCATTGATGGTGATTTTTTTCAAGCAAGTGACTTGGATTAGCCCACTAAGTAATTTATTTGCCATCCCGTGGTTAGGGACTGTGGTGGTTCCTTTAGATATCATCGGAGGGGCACTTTCTTATATTTCTACACCTTTGGCGCATTTGGTTTTTTTATTCAATGATCTGTGTTTGGAAATATTGCATGTGTTTCTCTATGGCTTAGATCGACTCTTTGCACCAAAAATGCACGATGTCGCATTGACGTCAACTCAAATCATACTGTTGATACTCGTTGTAGTAATCTTATTTTTACCTGAAGGTATCTTGCCAAAATATTGGGCGGTCATTGCCTTTTTTGCTCTGTTTATCCCATGGAGAAATTCAGCAAACTTTCAACTTTCAATTTTAGATGTGGGGCAAGGGCAGGCGATCTATATCCGTTCTGTAGATCATCATATGATGGTAGACTTCGGTGGAAACTATGATGAAAGTCAATTTAGTGTCGGGCAAAATATCATCCGGCCATTTTTGAGTGTGAATGGTGTCCATCGACTAGATCGGGTGTTATTGACTCATTTAGATCAAGACCATAGCGGTGGTTTTTTCTCATTGGAGCAACAGCTTGATATCGGGCAGCTTTCAAGTAATGAGCGAGTACAAACCACGAACCAAGTTCCACAGCGTTTATGTCAGCGTGGTCAGCAGTGGAATTGGGATCAGCAAGTCTATTTTGAAATACTCTCGCCAAAGCCTGAAGATCTGACAAATGCTCAATGGAATGCCAATGAACGTTCTTGTGTTCTATATGTCACGGTCAAAGGCGTCAATGGCCCACGACATTTTCTATTGATGGGGGATGCGGGTTGGGAGACGGAATATCAAATGTTAAGTGATTATCCAGACCTAAAAGTCGATGTCTTGGTGCTTGGACACCATGGTAGTCGGCACAGTTCATCCTATGCGTTTTTAAACCATTTTAAGCCCAAGTTGGCGATTGCTTCCGCAGGTCGCTTTAATCGTTATGGACATCCTGCAAAGATGACCCAAACACGGCTCAAACAATTAGACATTCCACTCTTGCAAACTGCACAAAGTGGAAGTATTCATTTCAAGCAAAATAAACAACAAATTGAACTAATTGAAGAGCGGACAAAGTATAAATGGCTCGATCTATATCGCAGGCTATCTAAAGAATCCGAATAGAAAAACTACTTCAAGTATATTGCTTGAAAATGTCATTCTGCCACATTTTTTATTGTTTGAAGTCTTTGATATTCCTCACGAATATCACGAATGCGTTGAGCGGCTTCTTCATCACTAATATTGTATAGATTTCTCAATTTTGGGTTGGCTTTAAAGCGTTTATAGCTCCAGTGATAATGCTCTGGGTAACGATGGATTAAATCTTCCACTGCTTTAAAGATAACCATCGAGCCATCATCTGCATTACCTTGATAAATATTGTCATCGATAGGTTCGATATGCATATCAAAACCATGATTATCATTACGAATGGCGTACAGTAAGAGCGCACGTGCTTTGGTTTTTTGAATTAGTTTTGCACTTAAGTTGCTGGTTTTTAGTGGAATACCAAAGTATGGAATCATTTCACCGCCGGCATTGGGGGTATGGTCTGGCAAAATCACCGTCGTCCCACCTTGTTTTAAGGCTTTGAAAATTTGACGTACACCTGATTCATCCGTAGGAACCAATATTGCTTGCTCACGGCTTCGAGCAGCACGGACAAAATTGTTGGCAGATTCACTTTTTACCGGCTTGTACATGATGGTCATTTGAGTGTACTGCGCAACCCATGCATTCATGATTTCCCAAGTACCAAAATGTGGTACCACGAGTACAACGCCTTTTTGTAGGGCGAGCGCTTCATGTAAATATTCAGCGCCATGTACGTGATGAATTCGTTGAATATTTTTTTCTGTACTTGCACCCCAAATGTTAAAAAATTCAAAATAAGAACAAAGTTCGTTTCGAATCGCTTGTTTAGTGAGTTGAATGCGAGCTGACTCTGATAATTCAGGCAATGCAATTTTAAGATTGCGTTGAATCGTAGAGTAGGTTTTAGAGATTTTTAAAACATTGACTAACCCAGCCAAACCTTTTGCAATTAATCTAGAAATTTGAATAGGTTGACGGCTGATAAATTTTAACAGGTGATATGTGGTGTCCTGTGAATTTTGGTCGGTCATCTTATTTAAGTCTGAAAGAAATGAAAGAAAATTTAAAATAATTATAGGGGAAAATGAATTGATTAGACAGTTATAGCGATTAGCGTGTATATAATGACTACAAATTAACGATCAAATGGGTTTTTTTATGTCCGAATGGCCACCAAAACCTGAAGAAAAACAGCAAAGTTCTTCAAACAATATCCAGCAGCCAACTGGAAATGAATGGAAAATATTAGAAAAAGCCGTGCTTTCTTCCGTTGAGGAACAACGTAGAGCACGTAGATGGGGTATATTTTTTAAATTTTTAACCTTTGCTTATTTGCTATTTATTATCATTGCGATGGCGAAAAGTTGCAGCATGTCATCATCAGATCCTGCAGCAACAGCGGGTTCACATATTGCCGTGGTTGATATCATTGGGACCATTGCAGCGGACAAGCAAAGTGTAAACAGCGCAAATACCATCAAAGCTTTGAAAAAAGCTTATGAAAATAAACAAAGCAAAGCGGTTGTTTTAAATATTAATTCACCGGGTGGTTCACCTGTTCAGTCTGATGAAATCTGGCAAGAAATTCAGTACTTGAAAAAAGCCCATACCGATAAAAAACTGTATGCCATTATTGGTGATACAGGCGCTTCAGGTGCGTACTATATTGCTTCTGCCGCAGATGAAATTATTGTCAATCCTTCAAGTTTAGTGGGTTCAATTGGCGTGATCATGCCGAACTATGGCGTTAGTGGTTTGATGCAAAAGTTTGGTGTAGAAGATCGCACCATGACTTCGGGTGAGAACAAAGCGATTTTATCCATGACTCAACCTGTCGATGCTGCACAAAAAGCACATGTTCAAGGTGTACTCGATAACGTTCATGCGCATTTTATTAATGCCGTGAAAGAAGGTCGCGGTAAGAAATTAAAATCGAATGATCCGGCTATTTTCTCAGGTTTATTTTGGACAGGTGATCAGGCTGTGAAGCTGGGTATTGCTGACCGTACAGGTAGTTTAAATAGCCTGAAACGTGAGTTGAAAACTGAAAAAGCTGTGAACTACACCATTGAAAATAGTCCATTTGATTCTGTACTTGGTCGTATGGGAAGTTCATTTGGTCAAGGTTTGGCAAGCGCATTGTCACAACAGGTTCAATCTGAAAACAGCACGAAGTTACAATGAAACCGTTAATTCATTTTGCGCACGCCAATGGCGTGCCATCACTGGTTTATCAAAAATTGTTTGATTTATTGAGTGATGAATATGATGTGATCTATGTGCCGCTACTTGGGCCAGATAAGCGTTACCCAATCGATAACCATTGGAAGAGCTTAACACAGCAAGTCATTGATAGTATTGTACGTCAGGCCAATGGTCGTAAGGTGATTGGATTAGGTCACTCATTAGGTTCGGTTTTAACATTTCAGGCTGCGTTACAACGCCCAGAATTGTTTGAACAAGTGTTAATGATTGATCCGCCTATGATCATGGGTAAAGAGTCTTTTGCTTTGCACATTGCAAAACTCCTCAAACTCAAAGTTGTCGATAAAATGTCGCCCGCAGGCTTGTCGAAACGTCGTCGTGATCATTGGGACAGTCGTGAACAAGCAGCGGAGCTTTTAAGGCCGAAAGGTTTTTATAAAGATTTCGATCCAGACTGTTATCAAGCTTATATTGATTATGCCTTGATGGACGATAAACTGCGTGGTGGGGTGGAGTTGACGATTTCACGTGATGATGAGGTTCATATTTTTCGAACCAATCCTTCACTGTGGTGGTTACCTCAGACTCAACCACAAGTGCCTGTGCAGCAGTTAATTGCAGAGCAGGGGCCATTTTTAGCTCGGCACTTTCCACAAAAGGTTGAGAAAAAATTTGGGATTCCATTTAAAGTTGTTGCGGGGAGTCATATGTTCCCATTGGAACATCCTGTGGAAACTGTTGAATTGATCAAAGATTTACTTAAATTGCCTAAGCGTCATCATTAAAGCTTAAAAACGACAACACAAAAAAAAGCACTCTATAGAGTGCTTTTTTTATGAATGAAACATTCTACTTTTGAGATTTATTTCGCATTTTCAAATTGTAAAACAACTTTGTTGTTGGCATCTAAAAATTTCAAATGATCTTTAGAGGCATCATAATGAGTAACTTGGCTCAATGCCTGCGAAAAATGTTGAGGAATATTTGTCGCAGTCAAACACGCTCTTTGTGTTGTAGCAAGGTTTGAAAATTGGATTTTTGTGTTTTGCACAGCGTAACCGCCCATGAATCGATTACAACCATCAGAACCACTTACACGAGTATCGTCGAAAGTGATGGTGGGTACGTTCGAATTGTTAGGGTCAGCTTCAAGCTTAACGCCTTGAATTTCACTCGCAACCCAATTTTTGTTTTGTAATTTATCTAAATTACGATCAGTAGCCGGATTTGATGTCGTAGCACAACCAATCATACCCAGTGTTATACATGCACAAGTCGCCAGTGTGATGGATTTTAACATGTGATTTTCTCCACTTTTGTTTGAAGGATGTAATATTTCTAGATTTATAAGGTTTACTAATTGCAATATAAGCTTATTATTTTAATGATGCTAAAAGCTTTAATTTAACTAAAAACTACATATTGATCATAAAGTTGAACATTCTGCAAAAATGGATTTTAGATTTTAGATTTTAGATTTTAGATTTTAGATTTTAGATTTTAGATTTTAGATTTTAGATTTTAGATTTTAGTAATAAATAGAGTTTTATTTGGCACTGAAAAAACAAAACGCACCCTAAGATGCGTTGATTGTTAAGTTATACAGTTGCTTAGAACTTACAGAATTGAACAGGTTGTTGCAAAGGCTCGCCACGATATAAAACACCATTTTCAGTGTGTTGAATGGTGCCATTACAAATCCATTCTGCCACTTGAGGGTAAATCACATGCTCAAGCACGTGAACCCGATCTGCCAGACTTTCAGCATGATCATGCTCATTGACTTTAAGTACGCCTTGAGCAAGCGCTTGACCAGCATCCAGCTCTGCAGTCACATAGTGAACTGTACAGCCATGGAAGACATCACCGGTGTTTAAAACACGTTGATGAGTATGCATTCCTTTATAATTTGGCAGCAGAGAAGGGTGGATGTTAATCATTTTTCCTTCCCATGCTTTGACAAATTTTGCGCTTAAAATGCGCATAAAGCCTGCCAAAATGACCAAATCAACATCCCAGTCGAGCAGTTGTTGATGCATCACATCATCAAAAGCTTCACGACTTGGATATTGCTTATGTTCAATGACTGCAGTTGCAATCTTTGCTTTTCTTGCACGTTGCAGTGCAAAAGCGTCAGGTCTATTGGAAATCACCCCAACGATTTGACCTGATAGATTGGCATCGATCAGGGCTTGCAGGTTAGATCCGCTGCCTGAAACAAGTACAGCAATTTTAATCATGAACGTTGCTTATGCGAAAACTACACGGATTTTTTCGTCAGCGCCTTCAACAGATTCAGCATTGTCTGCAATGTGACCCATTGTGAATGCTTTTTCGCCAAGGCTGTTGAGTAATTCAACAGTTTTGTCAGCATCTGCTGCATCAACCACGAGAACCATACCTACGCCACAGTTAAATGTGCGGTACATTTCAAATTGTTCAACACCACCTTCTTTTTGAAGTAGTTTGAACAATTCTGGCCATTCCCAAGATGCTTCATTCACTACCGCTTGAGCACCATTTGGCAGTACGCGAGGTAAGTTACCCGGTAAACCACCACCAGTGATGTGTGCCATTGCGTGTACATCCACTTCTTTCAATAACTGAAGTATTGGTTTTACATAAATACGAGTTGGTTCCATTGCTGTATCGGCAAGTGGACGACCATCAACGATTTGAGTAAGGTCAACGTTTTTCACATCTAAAATTTTACGAAGAAGTGAGTAACCATTTGAGTGTGCGCCAGAAGATGCAACACCAACTAAAACGTCACCCGCTTTAACTTTAGAGCCATCAATAATTTTGCTTTGCTCAACGACACCTACGCAGAAACCTGCAAGGTCGTAGTCTTCGCCTTCATACATACCTGGCATTTCAGCAGTTTCACCGCCAACCAATGCACAGCCTGCAAGTTCACAACCCGCACCGATACCAGTCACAACATTTGCTGCAACGTCAACGTTGAGGTGGCCAGTTGCATAGTAGTCAAGGAAGAACAGTGGTTCAGCACCACATACAAGAAGATCGTTTACGCACATTGCAACCAAGTCTTGACCAATTGTGTCATGACGGTTCAAATTCAATGCTAAACGTAATTTTGTACCAACACCATCTGTGCCAGATACGAGAACAGGTTCTTCATAACCTTTAGGAATTTTACAAAGAGCGCCGAAGCCGCCTAGACCGCCCATTACTTCAGGACGTGCAGTACGTTTCGCGACAGATTTGATACGATCGACTAACGCGTCGCCCGCTTCAATGTCGACACCTGCATCTTTGTAGCTTAAACCAGTGTTTGGGGTAGAAGTTGAGTTGCTCATAATGAAGTCTCCGCATTCGCGCGGGGATTATAACCTGAATATGCAAAACTCTTATGCTATTTCGCACTAAAATGTTATCTTTATTAAAATATTTTCCTTTCTATAACGATTACATTGAAAAAAGGTGACTTTATATGGGTGATCGCACCTTGCGCCGAATATTTATTCTTGCTGGGATAGCATTGATCATATGGGTTTTATACTTATTAAAGCCTGTAGTTGTTCCTTTTATCGGCGCATTTCTAATTGCATATTTATTTAGCCCTTTAGTCGATAAATTACATAATATTGGCTTGCCGCGCTGGTTATCTATCAGTTTGGTCTTTATTGGAATTGGTGTCGCTATATTCTTTGCAATGTGGTTCCTCGTACCACTGGTATGGGAACAGTTGATGTATGCGAAAAACAATATTCCAAGCAATATTCATTGGGTCAACTATACATTCCTGCCGTGGTTATCAGAGACATTTAATCTTGTACCGATGGAAATTGATACAGAGCAAATGTCAGCAGCGATCATGGAGTATATTCAAACCAACTATAGTGCAGACAGTATCCAAGCCATGTTGTTAAAAGTGGCACAATCGGGTCTGAATTTCATACAGATTGGTGGCACGATTGTCTTAATTCCAATCATAGCTTTCTATTTCTTATTAGATTGGGAGCGTATGTTAGAAAACATGCGTCGACTTATTCCACGTAAATATGAAAAAAGCACGCTCACAATCGTGGGCGAATGTCATGAAGTTTTAGGTGCATTTGTAAAAGGCCAATTCTTGGTAATGTTCTTATTGGGCGTTGTTTATGCGGTTGGACTCCAATTAATCGGTATTGAGGTTGGCATCATCATTGGGATGATTGCGGGTCTAGCCAGTATTATTCCGTATTTGGGTTTTGCGGTAGGTATTATTTCGGCAATTGTGGCTTGCCTGTTCCAATTCGGTTTGGATTGGGTGCATTTGGCCTTAGTTCTGGTGGTATTCATGGTAGGGCAGGCAATAGAAGGTTATATTTTACAGCCTTTCTTATTAGGCGACAAAATTGGTTTGTCTCCTGTGGCAGTGGTATTTGCAGTCCTTGCAGGCGCGCAATTGGCAGGACTCCTCGGAATGCTCATTGCACTACCCGTTGCAGCGATTATTGTAGTTTTATTACGTCATGCACGCGAAAATTATGAGAAAAGTAATTTATACCGAAATGATGTACTTGTCGTAAATGATGCTGCAAGTGGCACTTTAAACGTAGAAACCAATCAAGTTGCTGTCGATATTGAGCTCAAAAATCAGTCTGCAAATTCGCTGCAAGATCCTGAAATTTCGAGTAACATTGAAAGATCAGAACATAAAGATTGATAAGGCCAAAATATAGATATGCGTCAATTGCAGCTAGATATAGAACCACAACTCGATGCCCGAATTAGTGATTTTTCTGGGCCGAGTTGGGGGCATGTAATCGATGGTGTTCGTCAGTTACATGCTGGTTTAATGAATCGTTTCTATATCTATGGTGGAGCTGGCACAGGAAAAAGCCATTTACTGTCTGCAATATGTGACTCCTATTTAGAAATTGGCAAATCAGCAATTCAAGTTTCATTGCTTGAATTGCTAGATGCTCCCACTGAAGCGATTACTTCGCTCGATCGCTATGACTTAGTGGCTTTAGATGATATTGAAGCGATTAGCGGAGTTCCACATTGGCAAAAAGCTGTTTTTCACCTGATTAATTATAATAACGAAGAAGGTGGTCAATTGGTCTTTTCATCTCGGCTGGCGCCCATTGAACTCAAACTTGAACTGCCAGATTTACAGTCTCGATTAACTCAGGCTGTCAGTGTAAAAGTACCAAATGGTAGTTTATACGCAGACCGACAAGCACTCGTAAACTCTGTTTTGGCGCGACGTGGCATCCATATGGATCAACAAATTGTAGATTACTTGTTAGCACGTGGGCCGCATCAGGCATCCATTTTACTTAGATCTTTAGAACAACTGATTCAGATGTTAAAAGGTGAAAAAGTCAAATTGAGTCATGCCAATTTAAGACAAATTTTTGCCCTAATTGATGAATATCGGTAAGCAATAAAAATTCTTGAGTAATTACTCAAGCTGTGACAAAGTACATAAAAATATTTTAATGTTGCAAGGATTGTGCAACTTAAGAATAAAAAGATAAAAAATATTTAAGGAGATGGATATGCTCAAACAGAGCATAGGCATTGGCATGCTTCTCATGGCAGGTCATGCATTTAGCGCAGAAATTACCGTTACAACCACTGAAGATGTTGTAAAGGATGACAAGGAATGTTCACTTCGTGAAGCCATAGAATATATCAATAATGGTATGCCAGAAGCCGGATATAATGGTTGCGGGGGTAAAGATGCCTATGCCTCAATTTCTCTGAAAAAAAATGAAGTTTATAAACTCACTAAAAAAATTGATATTAAAGCAGAACTGAATCTGAAAACGGCGTATGACAGTAACGTCAATGAAGATGTCGTACTCGGTCTCAATAATGCCGTCATTGAAATGACGGGTAAGGATCAAATTTTTAATATTAATGATGGCGAAAAAGAACTACTTGCGATCAATTTTAAAGAAATTTCATTTAAAGGATGTAAGCAAGATCAATGTGCTGATAAAGGCGGCATCATTTTTAATAATGAAAAACTTACACTTGAAAATGTAAAGTTTGAAGATGGCTATGCACGACTTGGTGGTGCAATCTACAATGTTGGATTCTCAGAAGATGGCGCAGCTGTAGCAAGCCGTCTGTATATGCGAACCACAATTTTTCAAAACAACAAAGCGGTAGATGGTGGTGCAATTTACTCAGAAGCACCGGCTTATGAAATCTATACATCTTTGTTCAAAAATAATGAAAGCACATCTGGTCGAGCGATTGTTTATAATCAAAATGGGCTCGCAGACATCAGCAAGTTGGTGTTCAGTAATCCTCAAAATATCATTGCCAATAGTACCTTTTTCAAAAACAAAGGTTTTGCTGTCAACTTACGTGATGGTTTAGCACTCAATAATATTACAGTACTGAAGAACAGTGGTGGTATTGAACTAAATAGTACTTCTGAGCATGCTTATTTAGCCAATAGTGTGGTGATTGGTAATGCGCTCAGTGGCACCGCTCAAGATTGTAAAGTTGTGAACTCAGGAACAGACAAATCTGTTTTTTATAACAACTTAGTGGCTGCAAGTTGTCCTGTTGGGCCTGTTGCAAATTTAAATGATGTGTGGTCTGGGACAAGTTTAATCGCGGGTGAAGATGAAGGTAGCTGTAAAACCTTAACAGAAGATCGTAATGCACTTTTCTGTCCATTTACCACAGCAAACAATGCATTTATTGGTTATTTACGTCCTCGTATTTTATTAGATTACGAAACGATTTTCTCAAGCCTGATATTAAATAAGGGGAAGACCACAGCAGATGGCAATGAGCATCATGTGTATTGTGAGTCTTCTGATCAGCGTGGAAAAAATCGTAATTTGGATGATGTTTGGTGTGATCGTGGGGCTATCGAAATTGTGGTTCCTGTGAGCATGCCTCGCTTAGGTAAAGACATACGTACAGGTGAAGTGGCGAAGTTTAATATCTTAGATGCTTTAGGTGACAGTGATTTAATTCCAAAAGAAGAATGTACAAAAGTGATGGGTATGGCAAATCCAACAGGTGAGCCATGGCAAGATGGTTGTCCAATAGTTGTACAAAGCACCGAATCAAAAGGTAAATTTACACTGAATTTGAATGGTGATTTTGAATACACGCCAAATGGAAATTGGCATGGCGCAGATATTTTTGAATTGCGTGTGGTGACGTCTTCAACCCGTTTTAATACTTCGGCAAAAAATTATTTAGCAGCAGAAGTGCGTATTTTCCAAGAACCAAACAATGAAATGGAAAGTAAAACCGTTAAAACTTCTGGTGGTGCTCTAGGCTGGGCGAGTATTTTTGCGCTGCTTGGCTTAGTTGGATTTCGTCGCTTTAAAAAATAGTCTGGATAGAATTAAGGACAGCACATGAAAAATTATAAAAAAGGATTGCTGGCGGTCATGGTCCTTGCGGCTATGTCTTCTATGGCAGCGACAAGTAATATCATCAAAGTTACGACCTTTGAGGATGAAAATGGTGAAAATCTCAATCAATGTTCTTTACGTGAAGCGATTGAAACTGCACGTAAAAACAAATCTTTTGGTGGATGTAATGTCGGTAATCCAAATAATGGGCAGACCGATTATATTCAACTTGAAGCAGGTGAATATCTTCTGACTAAAGGTGAGTTAGTTCCGCTCAATCAGATCGTGATTGAGGGGAAAAGTCGCTTTAACTATGATTCAAAAAATTTACTGACGCAGAAATTTCCTGCCTATGAGGATATTAGAACGACGATTAATGCCCAAGGCAAATCGCGTATTTTTAATACTTCACGCTCAGAAGCCAACTTTGTTGTCAATAATGTACGCCTTACTGGCGGGATGGCAGAAGACCGTGGTGGTGCCTTGTATTTAGGGGGAGCATTTACATTAAATAATGGTGCAATTGAAAACTCTCAAGCCAAAGTTGCTGGCGGTGCAATCTACTCCGTTGCGCATAATATGTCGAAAAAAACATTATTGGTGAGCAGTTTAGTTCAGGGCAACATCGCACCTAAAGGTAGTGTTGTCGCTATGGATTGTATCGGGAACTTGGGGGATACCCAGCCTGAAATTGTGTTCCAGCAAAGCAGTATTATTCAAAATGGTTCATCGACGAGCAATAGTGTGATGGACTTCTGTGGAAATGCCAAGGTTGAACTGACAGCAAATACGATTGCAAAAAACCAAGCAAATCCAAGTACGGGTAGTATTATCCGTGCCATTTCTCAGGGAACGGATCGTTTAAGTGCTTTTTCTAGCTTCGTTTTAACCAGTAATACAATAGTCGAGAACAATGCGGCTAGTACCTATTATTATGATAACAATGGTACAAAGGCTTGGTATTTCAATGTATTGGCCTACAATACTGGTGGAAAATCTTGTCGTTATCTGAATAATGCAGTACCTGATAATGGTCAAAAATTTGTGGCAAGTAATAATGCATTTGAACTGGCAGCCGCACAGTGTGATTTACCCGAAAGTGTGCTGAATAGTACGGAAAGCTTTCTGCAAAACCATGATGTAAGTAGCTATGCTATGGGGACTTTGTTAAGCGCCCTACAAACAAAATCTGCTTATAATTTGTATTTACCTTTGTATTATCCGAAAGCGATCGGCAGTGGTTTTGACTTAATCAATCTTGGCTTAGACGGCTGTAGTGATGCGGATCAACGGGGCATTTTGCGGATCACAGATGGTACTTTACAGTTATCACCTACGCAAAGAAACACATGTGATATTGGTTCGGTTGAGTTAATGAATTTAACCGCAGCAGATATGGCAGATATTACCAATGAGTCTTTAACAGCTCTGCAAGATAAGTATCAAAATACAATTGATGCTTTGAAAAAGGATATCGACGATCCAGATTATGCAGAATACAAAGTTGCCAATCAGGATGATTTAACAAAATACGAAGCGGTATTAAGTGCATTAAAAAATAACCTCAAATATCGTGCAGTTTATTTTGATCCATTCCCAGCATCATTACCTCAAGAAGAGTCTGTGAACGGAAGTGCTGAAACACGACAAATTGCCTTAAATGCTGACAACTATACCGTGACGACTTCACCAATCGGCATTGGTAGTGAAATTACAGTGTCTAGTACAGGCCAAGCAAGTATTGTGGGTAATCCACCACATGACCTACACTGTGATTGGGATGTGGGAATAAAACAAATCGTTATATATCGCACTAGTGGGGCAACAACAGCGCCTACCGAATACGGTTTTTGTAAATATACCTTAAAACAAAAGACAGGGAGTCAGGCGGAATCCTCTGGTGTGGTCCGTGTGGCATTTAAAAATATGACCCCAGTGGCCAAAGCTGCTCAATACACAATTAGTCCGTCAAATAATTTGTCTGTTACCGTCAATAATTTATTAGAAAATGTTAATGATGATGGTGATGGTCCAGTTACATCTATGCCAGCAGGTAAATCGGTATGGCATAAAAATGAAGAAGGCCAAATTATTCCCATTCGCTTTACGAAAATCCCAGCAGGTTTAAACTTTGAAGCTGAGTATAGTGGTAGCTGTCCAGCAAGTTATTTAAAGGAAACTTGCTACGGTGGAAAAATTACCTTCTCAGTAAAAAATGGCTTTAGTCAGTTTGACTATCCTGTTGAATATAGTGTTGTCGATAGTGATGGCATTGCATCAAGCAATGCAATTCAGACTCTTAAGAATACCGCGAAAAACACCAACTCTTCTTCTAGCGGCGGTGGCTCAATGGGAGTATTTGGACTGTTGGCATTAATTGGTTTGGGTGTGTATCGTCAGCGTCAGTTGAGCAAGTAAGACAATAAAAAAAGCCTCGATAAGAGGCTTTTTTTATGACTTTACTAATGTAATTGATTTGATTTTCACAAGATAATGTTGTTATTGATTAGTGAACGACAGCGATAGGCTGTAAATATTTATTGATATACTCATCGCGAATAGCAGGTCTTTCATCAGGACTAGCTTTTTGCATACGTGTCGCGAGTTCTTTACGTTCTAAAGTACTCATTTTTTGCCATGTTTCGCGCATACGCTGCTTTTCACTATCTGGAAGTTGGGTGAACCAATCCATGCGCTGTTGCAAGCTGACACGTTGATCTGCAGGAATCTCTTTGAGTGCCTGATACTTTTTAATTAAAGCCTGTTGTTCTGCTTCAGATAGCGAATCCCAAGTTTCATTGACTTGAGTATCTGCATCTTTTGAAAATATCCAAAAGCGATCAAAGCCAGCAAAACTGGTTTGCAGAAAACTAAAAGCACAGAATGCAATTGCTAATTTTTTAGCTGCCATGTGGAACTTTGTCCTCACCCAGAACCATCAACATTTCAAGATCTTCCACCATTTGAGGGGAGAGCTTAGGGGTTGAAATCACCTGATTTTGTGGTTTGTCATCCAGTACAGTCGCATTCGGTAAAATGACAAAACCTGCAATTGCTGCTGCAAGTGCAAAGCCAGACATTTTCCAGAAACCATAACGTGAAGTTTCGCGCTGATGAATATCTTCAAGCACGTTATTCATGACAGTTGCTTTGTCTTTATGGTGCTGTGCGAGTCCATCAAGTTTGGAAGTTACTTGCTTTAAGAAATCATCTTGTTTCATTCGGATGATCCTCCCATATGTGGATTCAAATGTGCCAAAGCGGTACGTAAACCTTGAATGGCACGGTGGTAATGTGTTTTCACACTGCCTTCGGAACAATTCATAATTTCTGCAGTTGTATGCGTATCAAAGCCTTCCCAAGCTCGCAACATAAATGCTTGTTGCTGGCGGACTGGAAGTTCTGCGATAGCATCTTGTATTTCCTCTGCAGTGACAGCCTGATCCAGAAAGTCGAAAGGGTTTGGTGTAGTTTCATCTACCACATCCTGTATCTCGACATCGTCGTCATCTAGGCTGACTTTTCTAAATAGGGAAAACGGCTGTGAATGACGTGCTTCTTTTCGACGCCAGTCTTGCAGCTTGTTATTTAAAATGGTGTAAAACAGGGGATACCATTCCTCTGTGGACTTTTCAGCATAAGCTTTATGTAAGGAAATAAAGGCTTCTTGCACCAAGTCCATGGCAATGCCATGTTGACCGTGCGTTGCACTTTCCATCATTACTAAAGCACGCCCCGTCACTTCATTCATGAAGTTTTTCAGGCGAGACTCAGCCGTGCTTTTTAAAACACTGCTGTCTTGCGTCTCGGACTTTTTGGGTGCTAAATCCATAGAGATGGAAAATCCTGTCATCGGATACCCACCATTATTTCCATATTCATATACAAATAACGATGGAAATAACGGTTAGGTTGACAAAAAGAATTATTATTTTTTCTAGTGTAGTCTATTTTTTTCAGGCTTAAGCGCTAAATACAATAAAATAACGATTTTACTGACGCTGACGTACCATTTCAAAAAAACAGATCGATCCAGCAATGGCTACGTTTAATGATTCTTGACCACCCGGTTGAGGAATCGCAACGGCTTCTGCATGTTGTAATGCATATTCAGAAACACCTTGACCTTCATTGCCTAAAATCCACACACATTGTTTGCGTAAATTTTTGCTATATAGGTTTTCAGACTGATGTGAGCTTGTTGCATACACTGGAATTTTGAATTTCGTCAAAATATCTTCAAGGGCAATATTTTCAAAGGTATTTAATGAAAAATGTGCGCCCATACCTGCGCGTAATACACGCGGTGACCAGAGCGATGCAGAGCCTTTGGTACAAACAACTTGCTCAATACCCGCCGCGGCAGCAGAACGGAGTAGGGTGCCTACATTACCGGGGTCTTGAATGTTGTCTAAAATTAAGGTGTCTTCACTGAAGTTAAGCGCTTCACTTGAACTTGGTAAATCCACAATCGCTAAGCAAGCAATAGATGTTCCAAGTGTACTGATATCTTTATATAAAGATTCACTTAGAATGAACACCGCACCTTGATATTGTTCCGCAATGCGGTCGAAATCAGCATGGTTAATTGCTTGTTCAGTGGTGAAAATCGATTTGATTGGACGTTTTGAGTCTAACCATGACAACACCAAGTGTGTGCCTTCCAAAACAGTTTGACCTTGTTTTTTACGGTAGGCATTTTGTTCGATTAAGCCACGAAGGTGCTTAATTTTTGGGTTGTCTTTTGATTCGAGATAAATCAGAGCCATGAGGGAGATATCCACGAAAGTCAGCAAAAATACTGACTTTCGTTATAAGAAATTAATTATGGTATGACGTAACTAGGTCAACTTCGTTTTTAGAACCAATAATCACAGGTACACGTTGATGAAGTTCTGTAGGTTGGATGTCTAGAATGCGGACACGGCCTGTTGTAGACGCACCGCCAGCTTGTTCCATCAACATACTCATTGGATTTGCTTCGTACATTAAACGTAGACGACCTGCTTTTTTCGGATCTTTGAAGTCGTACGGATACATGAAAATACCGCTACGGCAAAGAATACGATGAATATCACCCACCATGCATGCAACCCAACGCATATTGAAGTCTTTTTCACGCGGGCCAGTTTTACCTGCAAGAAGTTCGTCGATATAACGTTTTACAGGCTCTTCCCAGTGACGCTGGTTTGATGCATTAATTGCATATTCTTTAGTATCTGCTGCAACCGCAATCGCATCTTTAGTTAATAAGAATTCTTTGCTTTCTGGATCAAAAGTAAAGAAGACTACGCCAGCACCGACAGTTAGAGCCATCATTGTTGATGGGCCATACAGTACATAACCTGCAGCCGCTTGGTTAACACCCGCTTGCATGAAATCTTCAGCTTGCGTTACCGCATTTTTTGCAGGAAGAATTGAGAAAATTGTGCCAACACACATGTTGATATCGATGTTGCTTGAACCATCTAATGGGTCGAACAAGACAAGATAATCGCCATTTTCTTGAGCTGGCGTGAATTCATCTAATTCTTCAGATGCCAGACCGCCGACATGTGGATGAACTTTTAATGCATCGATGAGGTAATCATTTGAAATGACATCAAGTTTCTTTTGTTCTTCACCTTGAACGTTTTCGTGTTGCGCGCTACCCAATACACCAGCCAAAGCACCTTTTTGTAAAAGAAGGTCGATGTCTTTGCATGTATTACCAATTGTTTCAATAACTTGTGCTAATGCAGGAGTAAGATTACCACTTTGTTGTTGTAGAAATTGGGAAAGGGTGAGATTTGACATAACCGGAAAACTCCAAATATTAATTTATCAAAAATGATAAAAATGTGATTGTGCAACATTTTAGATGAGAACGAAGGAAAAGAAAAATTAAACTAGACTATTTGTCGTGATTTTACCCTTGCAAGTCCTGAATAACATGCTATGTTGAATCTAATGTATAAATCGAAAGACAGGGAGCACAACAATGACCACACAAAAATTTGATGCGACTCCGACTGCAACTGAGGGATTGAATTTAGACGATATTTCTGCGGATACCGTAAAAGCTGCTTGGAGCAGTTACGAAGCAAAAGCAGAGTATAAAAAGTTCAATAAACATGATCTCATTGAGTCGATGCAAACAGAAAAAGAAAATGCTGAACATCCAGAAGCAGAAGCATAATGATTTAGATTGTTAAGCTAATTTTCTAGTTGGTAAAGCTAAGGATCTCGTTTTTAAAGTCGTTCACTTGCATTTTCATTGGATATTTTCTTAAAGTTCTAAAGTCGCTAACTGAATTTATCCTGAGTTAAAGGGCTAAAATGAGTAAAAGCACAGAACGATGCAAATGAAACGATATAAATAAAAAAAGCACTCATCAATGAGTGCTTTTTTTAGCTCAGACTTATTCAAGTCTTATTTAAGTAGTGGAGGAACAGCTTCGTAGTTAATTTCTACACGGCGGTTTTCTTTCCATGCATTTTCATCATGACCCGCATTGATTGGCATTTCTTTACCATAGCTGACTGCTTCAAGCTGGTTAGGGCTTACACCTGTTGTAATCAGGAAGCTTTCAACAGCTTTGGCACGACGTTCACCAAGTGCCATGTTGTATTCACGAGTACCACGTTCATCGGTATGACCTGTTAAAGCAACGCGTGAGTTTGCATTAGCAACAAGGAACTGGGCATGAGCTTGAAGGGTTTGTAAGTCTTCATTGCTAAGCTCGGTACTGTCGTAGTCAAAGTGTACTACGCGCTTCGCTAAAAATGCTTTATTCGCTTCAGTTACACCTTTCGATGATGCACCCGCAAGGTTTTGTGCATTGAGTGCTGCATCTTCACTTAAACCTGAAGTGTTTACAGTGGTTGAGCCATTTGGGTTTTGTCCTGCTTGTACATCTGCTGCAGGTTTACGGCTGGCACAACCAGTCATTACTAATGCTGTAGCTAAAACAGGTAGCGCAATCAGTTTCATTGCTTTCATATTGATCTCCATGACGGTTATTTATGATGTTTCATTAAAAAGTTATTGTTGAATAAATCATGCAGTGTTTATTTCGGTGCCCAAGCTGGTTCACGAACTTCACCTTGTTCACTTGGTAAGTTCATGCGGAAACGACCATCTAAAGACATGATCGAGAGCAAACCACGGTTTGCTTCACGTGTTGCATACACCACCATTTGACCATTTGGTGAGAAGCTTGGGGATTCATCTAAACTTGTTGGTGTTAAAATATTGGTTACACCAGAACCAATGTCTTGAACCGCAACTTTATAGTTACTACCGCTAGGACGATGCACCAAAGCTAATTTTTTACCGTCCGCACTTAACGTACCACGCGCGTTGAAAGCGCCACGGAAAGTTAAACGTTTGACACTTTCAGCACTTAAGTTGTAGGTATAAATTTGTGGAGAGCCACCACGGTCAGAGGTAAAAATAAATGATTTACCGTCAGGGGCATAACGTGCTTCTGTATCAATCGCTGTGTCATTGGTCATGCGTTTTAATTGGCGAGTCTGTAAATCCATCTGATAGATTTCAGGATTGCCATGCATTGAAGCGGTAAATAACATTGATTTACCATCAGGTGAGAAGCTTGGTGCACCATTCAGTCCACGGAAACTTGCAACTTTTTCACGGTTCCCACTCGCTAAGTCTTGGATGTAAATCGCAGGGCGCTTGGTTTCAAATGAAACATAGGCTAGCTTTTTCGCATCAGGCGTCCACGCAGGGGAAAGGATAGGATCACGTGAAGTCAAAATGGTACGGGGTTGTTCACCATCTGTATCTGCAATTTGTAGGGTATAGCGCTGATCTGGTGTTGCTGCATTACGCAATACATAGGCAATACGGCCGCTGAAGTCACCTGGAATGCCAGTTAAAGCTTGATAGATTGCATCACTGATCATATGCGCTGCTTGACGGTAACGTGAAGCAGGTACAGTGAGTAGTTCATTTAATAGGTATTGTTTTTTTTCAACATCATACAGTTGATAGTGAATTTCATAAGAGCCATCTGCCGTTGTTTTTGATGTACCGGTCACGACATAGGGTACGCCCGCAGCTTTCCATGCTTCTGCATTAGGTGAATTTATTGTTGCAGTTGCAGGTAAGTTTTTAGAGGCACTGGTAAATTTACCTGAGCGGTTCAAGTCATTTTCAACCACTGGATAAATATTTGAGTCATTACTAAAAGGCACGATCGCAATTTTAGGTGTTTCTTCAGGAGCTTTAGTGATTTCGAGGTGAAGCTGCGCATGCGTTTGAGTCACTAAAACTGGGCTCAAAGCAGTGAATACGGCTAAGCAAAGAAGATGTTTACGCGTCATTTCCATCATTCGCTAACTACTCTAAAAATGTGAGTTATTGTCTGTATTAGGTTGTGTCACATAATGGCATGATTTTGGATTATTAAAAGCATGAAAATATGACTGAACTGTTATAACACTGTGAAAAATGCAGAGATTTTATTCGAGTTCACTGAAGTTTATCTTAAAATTGGTGCAGACAACATCACATTTTGAATTGGAAATGATAATTCTATATAGTTGAAATTTAATTTTTGAATCAAATGGTTAGAAGAAATAAGTAGCTCTTAATTAGGCTGAGCTAGTAAAACTTATATATATGTCATTTTATGAAAAGTGTCGACCAAATAGAATTTTTTTCATTCAAAAAATCAGTGAATGAACCCATCTAATCAATAAATTTTCCAAAGTTTGCCATATTCAGAAGAAATATAAAAAAATCCCCGCAATCAATGCAGGGATTTATCAAACTTAATTTGAAGATCTAAATGTAGAGGTAAAGCTTTGTGCTTCACGTCTAGCATCAGGGTCGCTTGGCATTGGGTACGGTGCTGCAGCACGAACCGCGGCTTCAATACTGGCTTTCATATCAGGGTCACTAGAGTTCACAATAACTGATCGGACTGAACCACTTTCTGATAATGTCACCCGAGCAGTTGCCGATTTACCCGCAGAGTCAGAAGGTGTGTCCCATGCACGACGGATTTTATTTTCAAAATCTTTCTTTGCAGTAGATGCAATCTTCTTCGCTTCAGCCTTTTTCTGTGCGGCTTCTTCAGCTGCTTTTTTAGCTGATGAAGCTTTGGCTTCTTCGGCTGCACGTTCGCGTGCTTCGGCATCGGCTTTAGCCTTTGCATCTGCCTTGGCTTTTGCATCGGCATCTGCTTTACGTTTTGCAGCTTCTGCATTGGCCTTGGCTTTCGCATCAGCATCTGCTTTACGTTTTGCAGCTTCCGCATTGGCTTTAGCTTTGGCATCGGCGTCTGCTTTACGTTTCGCCGCATCTGCATTGGCCTTGGCTTTTGCATCTGCATTGGCTTTTGCCGTTGCTGCAGCTTTGGCTTTGTCAGCTTCTGCTTTTCTTAATGCATCGGCACGGATTTTTTCAGCCTTGGCTTTTGCATCAGCATCTGCTTTACGTTTTGCTGCGTCAGCATTGGCTTTCGCCGTAGCATCTGCTTTTGCCTTAGCCGCATCCGCTTTGGCTTCTTGTTGCGCTTTTAGTTTTGCAGCTTCAGCCGCTTTAGCTTGTTCTTGAGCACGCTTCGCACTGTCCGCAGCTTTTTGTTCTGCAAGTTGCTGTGCTTTTGCTGCAGCGCGTGCCTGTTGGGCAGCAATCTGTGGATCTGCCTTAGGAGGTTCTACTGGCTTAGGTGGTGCAGTCGTTGGAATCTCAGGTGCTGGTTCAACGCTAGGTTCGGCTGTTTGCGTGATTTGTTCAGCTACATTTTCATGCGCGGTTTCATCAAACTCTGTGACTTCACGTGTTACAGGTTTTAAATCTTCCGGTTTTACCAAAACAGTGGTTATTTTTTTAGGGGGCTCAGGTGGTTTACTCATGCCAAGATAAAGTAAGCCAACCACAGCGACGATATGCACACCTAGTGTGAAACCAATCGCAACGGCTTTTTGTTTAAAAGGCGGCTTTTTGAAATCTTTCATAAATTATTTTAATGGCTCAGTCAGTAAACCTACTTGTGTTAAACCTGCATCTTGAAGGGCAGACATGAGCTTCATGACTTCACCATAAGGACGAGATTCACTGCCGTTAATCAGGACACTCATTTGCTTTTTCTGTTCGTTCGCTTCATTTTGTGAAGCAGTTAAAACAGATTTTAGTTCATCGAGTGTGAGTACATCATTCTGATGATTTTTATCTTCGAGTTTGATCGTCCCATCCGCCTCAAGTGTAACAATCGCAGGGCGATCTTCCGCTTGCATAGGCGTGCCATTCGCCTGAGGTAAGTCGACTTTGACACCTGTGGTGATCATAGGTGCAGTGACCATGAAAATCACCAATAAAACCAACATGACATCAATATAAGGTACGACGTTCATGTCACTTTTTAATGGTTTTTTGATGCGCTCAAAGCGTCCAGAACGTTGAATAGCCATTAGTCATTGTCCTGAGTTGAACCTACAGACTGGCGTTGTAATAACGCAACCATTTCTTCGGCAAAAAGAGCACGATCGTTATAAACGGCTTCACCTTTGGCTGTGAAATGGTTAAATGCAAGTACAGCAGGAATTGCCGCAAAAAGACCAATGGCCGTTGCAATCAATGCCTCTGCAATACCAGGAGCAACCGTAGCAAGGGTGACTTGGTCAACATCTGCTAAACCAATAAAGGCGTTCATAATGCCCCAAACAGTACCGAATAAACCGACATAGGGTGCAACCGAGCCAATACTCGCAAGCGCGCCTAAACCATTTTCTAAATGTCCTTGGTCACGGCTTAAACCTACGCGAAGAATACGTTCTGTACCTTCAATTGATTGTTCTGCACTGGCATTACGTTTTTTAAGTTTGAAAAACTCGCCTAAACCTTGATAGAAGACATCTTCAAGGCCAACACGTTTCGAGTTGAGCTGAGCATTGTTGTATAAAGTGTTGAGTTCGGCGCCAGACCAAAAGATTTTTTGGAAATGTTCATCGTCAGCCTGCGCTTTTTTATAACTCATGTGTAACTTGGCAATCAGATACCAACTGAATAACGAAGCTAAGAGCAGCAGGAGCATTACCAGTTGTACGACAGGACTTGCTTGTAAGATGAGGTCTGAAACTTTGAGTGTTGATTCTAGTTGAGTTGCCATAGTTACTACATGTGCCAAATAATTTTTTTAATCTTGTTCCAATTCTTTCAGAATCAGTTCACGTATTTCATCAGGAAGGCGACGGGGTTTCATCTCTGCACTGATACATGCCAATTCTACCTCACCTGATGCCAGCATAATATCACCACGATAAATATTTTGTTGCAATACAAATGACGTAGCCTTACACGAAACTACACTTGCTGTAACAGTAATCAGGTCATCCATTAATATAGGACGTGAATATTTCACATTAATTTTATGAACGACAAAGTTGTAATCTTTTTGATGCCAATAATGGTCTACACCTGAAGCGCGCAGCCATTCTGTGCGGGTACGTTCCATAAAGCGAATATGATTTGCGTGGTAAACAATGCCACCTGCATCTGTATCTTCAATATATACACGAATGTTGAATTCGAATTTATTCGCCATGAGAGTGTTCCGTCTTTATAAAATCTGAAAAATATTGTTCTGCACTTCAGCATAGAATTAGAGCATTTAAAAATGGCGATAATTCAATGATTCGTCAAGTGCTTCAATGACGGGCAGTTTAGCACCGTGAGTCATCAGTCCAATGGCACAAGGTTTCAACTCACGTAAATCTTTAACTTCCGTAGTTGTAATTATTGATTAAAAAAGAGACTGCTTTTAATTTGTTTGTTCATCTAATTTAAATTTTGTATCGACAAAATCCTGTAGATGAGCTGCTAAATATCCCGCAATATGAAAGTGAGTTTCTTCCATTTTCTTTTTCTGTTGCTTTGGGAGTAATGCTTTTAAAGATTCATACATATACGTTAAGCAGCAAAAGCCAAGGCCAATAACTAACATGAGTAAAAGTTTATTAGGTAGATCTATCCAGAAAAACACATAAACGAGTATGACTAAAGTAAAGAATGAGAAGCTGAAATACAACGTATTAATTTTTGCTGGCTTAAAGTTTTCCTTGACCAAAGCTTGTACGTCGTCGTGATAGTACGTCCCAATAAAAATGAGGGCAGAAGTATAGTTGAAGCTCAGGTTTTTTATACGATATGCAGAAGGCGATTGTTTAATAGTTAAGATATTATCTTCACTTACTTCTATGGTTTCTTTGCTAAGAATGTTTTCACATTCGACAGTGATAAAATAATTGTATTCGGTGTGGAATAAGCTTTCAAAATCACTCATTTGTTTTGGGCTAAATGAACTGATGGGTTGTTCTCTGGGAATGTGTTCAATGGCACTGTCTAATGGAAGGTTTTGAATGTATTCGCTATTAATTTTGTTAATTATTCTATTCTCAAGATTTATCATTTTAGTCTATTGTTTGTAGTGGCTTGAATTTATTTTAAAATTTAACTCTGTACACGACAAATTTCACAGAACCCTTATCCTATCAGGATTCTGCTTTCTTAAAATTGCCAAAATTTCCTTAAACTCTTCTTTTTTCCCAAAACCAATTAAACGCTGAATCGCCATTTGAACA